>NZ_JAQXUZ010000008.1:0-2602 GCF_029224645.1 Mogibacterium kristiansenii | reverse complement strand
ATGCAGCAAAGGCGTTTGGCGTTTCTACGGGAGAGGCAATCTGGCAAGCAAAGCAGAAGTGCCAGGATCTTGTGATCGTGGAGCCGCACTATGAGCAATATATGAAGTTTTCAAAGCTGGCTCGTGAAATATACGGTCGCTATACCGATCAGATCGAGCCGTATGGGATGGACGAATGCTGGCTGGATGTGACCGGAAGCGGCTGCATGGGAACCGGATTTGAAATTGCAGATGAGATTCGCAGAACGGTTAAGTTTGAATTGGGACTTACGATTTCCGCAGGAGTGAGTTTCAACAAGATTTTTGCCAAGCTTGGGTCGGATATGAAAAAGCCGGATGCGATTACCTGCATCGAAGCAGATTCGTTCCGGGAGAAGATTTGGTGTCTTCCCGCCTCTGACTTGCTTGGAGTCGGCAGAGCGACCGAGAAGGTTCTGTCCGGTTATGGGATTCATACCATTGGAGAGCTTGCTGCAACATCGGATGATTTCTTGAAGTGCCGCCTTGGAAAGAATGGACTGGCGATTAAGAAATATGCCAATGGACTGGATGATTCGCCGGTTATGCGTTCCGATTATGTCTCCCCAGTAAAGAGCATTGGGCACGGGATAACGACCATGCAGGATTTGGAGAATAACGCCGAAGTCTGGTGTGTCATGCTGGAACTGGTGCAGGAGATCGGAACCAAGCTGCGAACACATAAAAAGAAAGCTGGCGGAATAGCGATTTCCATCCGCAACAACGAGCTTTACACGAAAGAGTGGCAGTGCCGGATTGGTATTCCGACACAAAGCCCCACCTATCTGGCGAAAACCGCATTTGCTCTGTTTGCAAAGAATTATCAGTGGGAGCATCCGATTCGTTCAGTGACAGTTCGGGCAATCAACCTGTTTGAAGAGGATTGTCCGATACAATACGACCTATTCACCGACGTGAAATCACTGGATCGCCAGGAACGGCTGGACGCAGCGATTGAGCAGATTCGATTCCGATTCGGGAAAGATGCGATTAAAAATGGGGTACTTTTTCAGAAAAGCAAGATGCCGACAGAGCGAAAAGTTGATTTGGTTATGCCGACAGGAATGATTGGTTAATACAGCACCGGTAGAATCTGGTGAGTTCTTTGCTAAAAGAAGTCAACACATTCGCCGGTTTACAGAGGAGGAGCGTAGAATATGTCGGAACAGAAATGCAGAAAAGTATATGTACCTGTGAATTTAGATGTGGATGCAGAGGGAAATATTCGTCCGCGCCTGATTCGCTGGATTGACGGACGGGTGTATGAGATCGACCGATTGAAGCATAAGTGCCGGGCGGCTTCCACGAAGGTGGGTGGCTGCGGAATCCGTTATCCGGTCATGATCGGCGGACATGAGAGTTTCCTGTACAACGAAGATGAAAAATGGTTCGTTGAAGCAAAGGAGCAGTGCCTATGATTCTTTCGCAGAAAAACATAGAAGAAATCGCCGTTGCAGTGATAAAAGATTTTCAAAAGTCCTTTTTCGGCAGCGAAGCAGATGATCCGGCAAGATTTGCGCTTCCGACACCCATTGACCAGTTTGCATCCGATTATCTGAACTTGAAGGTGTCATTTCAAAAACTATCCTCGGACGGTAGCATCTATGGTCTGACCGCGTATGTGGATACAGAATATCAGATAGAAGTTGACGGAAGTCAGAGGAGCATCTTCCTGAAAACCAATGATGTGGTTCTGGATAAGAGCTTCATTGAACCGGCGAATATCCGGAAACTCTGCGGAAAACGCAGGTTTACGCTGGCACATGAGTGCGCTCACCAGATATTGTTTCAGCTGGATGCTGATGACCGAAAGATAGCCTGCCATAAGAGACCGGAAGTGAGGGGAAAAGGTTCCCGCGTTCTGAGAACGCAGGAGGACTGGAACGAGTGGCAGGCCAATACGCTGGGAGCTGCCATTTTGATGCCCCAGTCAGAAGTAGATCGGGCGATGTGGTTCATCAACAGCAGAAAGCCTCTGACATGTTATGGATGGCGTTTTTATGACAAAGACCAGGTGAAGATAGATACTTTTTGTGGCGTCTTTGGCGTTTCGAGATCGGCAGCTGCTATCCGCTTGGAACAACTGGGCTATCTGAACCGGAAAAAGGATTATGAATATCGCGATCCATTGGAGGTGTGGCCATGAGCAGGAATATCAGAGTATCGGAACCATCTGCGGAAATGCAGATTAAAATCATCCGGGCAAAGGATGCAATCGCTTCGCAAAAGCCCAGGACTGTCAGGTGCCCTTATTGCCGACACAATTCAATCATCGTCTTTGAGGATACCAGAGGACATGTGCAGACCAAATGCAAGGCCTGCGGACGAGAGACCGTCTTCAATGTTTTGGAGATGAGAAGATTACGGAGATTGCAGCTCTACTATTCGTCTTTGAATGGTTGAGATGACAATAAATAACCCTATTAACACAATTTTATAAGTCATAGCTTTTCGATTTCCCTGATGATTTTGCATAGGCCACTTCCACGGCGCTCCATGTATTTCATATGGTGGAACAGGTCAGCAATCACAAGGCTTTCGCCGCATTGAACGGATACTTTGTAGCGTCAAAAACAATTAGAAA
>NZ_JAQXUZ010000007.1:0-50064 GCF_029224645.1 Mogibacterium kristiansenii | reverse complement strand
AATGGTAAGACCCGTGAGAGACTATCACGTTGATAGGCCAGAGGTGTAAGTGCAGTAATGCATTCAGCTGACTGGTACTAATCGGTCGAGGACTTGACCAGATGGTTTAGATGGCCAGTAGATATTATTCAGTTTTGAAGGTACAGCCTTCAAAAAACAAATAAGGAAAATCCGGTGATTATAGCAGAGAGGATACACCTGTTCCCATCCCGAACACAGAAGTTAAGCTCTCCAGCGCTGAAGATACTTGGCGGGAAGCTGCCTGGGAAATTAGGAAGTCGCCGGTTTTTCTAAGGCCCTATGGTCAAGTGGTTAAGACACCACCCTTTCACGGTGGTAACCCGGGTTCGAGTCCCGGTAGGGTCACCACTACCCCGCTTGCAAAAGCGGGGTTACTTTTTACAAAGAATACTTTTGCGCGCGACTGGCGGAATTGGCAGACGCACTAGATTTAGGTTCTAGCGGGAGACCGTGGGGGTTCAAGTCCCTCGTCGCGCACCATAAAACCCTTGAAACAAATGAGTTTCAAGGGTTTTTTTAATACAATTTTCGTTTGTAACGGCGTATTAGCCTCGGATGCCGGATTAGATAAAGAAAGAGAAGCCTGTGCCGGGCTCCCCATAGCCCGGCTGGCTTCTCTCATTTTGGACACGCCCTCTAGAAATTCGTTTTCCAGCATTCATCATATTGCTCGGCATAGTAAGGGTCAATCTTACAATAATACTCATGTGCATTGTATTTTTTAGGGTGTTTCCGTTTGCGTTCTTCTTCCAGCTTTTTCACGTTTACCCATTTCCCGTCAATTTTCTGAATATTTGGACCCCAAATATATAATAATACGATTAATCCGAACAACAACATCGTTTTCACCTTCCTTTCAATAATGCATAGCTTGAAACCCTTATATATCAAGGTCTACAAAGGCAAGCCGTTTATCGGCGCTTTAAAGTGGGTGTTTTTACTTTTATACCTTGATTTTCTTTATTATATTACGTATTTCGCAATAGTCAATGTAATTATTTCGATTTAGGAAATACATTCAACGATGCTCTTGCTCATCGTCAAGCTGGGGTTGCTTTCCGGAGAATTGGGTAAGTATTTTACCAATAAGGGCACTTTCACACAAAAGTAGTTTAAACACCTTCAATTCGGCGTTACAATATAATCAAGTTAAGGAACGAATACCAGAAGCATTTGGAGGGATTGAAATGGATAAGATTTATTTTACGATTACCGGAACCAGCTACCGATACGGAACGGAGCTGTTTGAAAAAGGAGATCGGGTGATGCTGAAAAAAGAACCGGATAACAAATACGATCACGAAGCAATCCAGGTGAAGGTACCGGGATTGGGTGTGATTGGATATGTGGCGAACAGCGTTCCCACCGTTCTTGGGGAATCGTACAGTGCGGGACGCCTGTACGATAAAATCGGCGATGAAGCGGAAGGAAAAGTAATTCGTATTCTGCCGGAGGCGCTGCTGTGCGTGCTGTGCGACGAATGGGAAAGTATGAAATAAAAGTACTGTCAACATGTTTGTTCTCATTTTTTTAAACTCTCTTAACGGATGACCTGTCGGAATCCCATTCGGCAGGTCATTTGTTTTTGCAAAAAGAAGAAAAATTATATAATTAAATATTGTATTTTGCAAAATCCGATGATATAATCATAACATCGAAATCCGGATAAAATATAATTGCGAGAAATATAGTTTTTAGGAGGTTTGCAACGATGAGTTTACATAAATGGCCTTATGCAAATGAAATCGGCCGGGAAGAGCATTTGGAATGCGATGTTCTGGTACTGGGCGGCGGTCTTGCGGGATGCTACGCAGCAATTGCGGCAGCTCGTAAGGGACAGAAGGTAATCCTGATGGAAAAGGGTGCGACGAAGCGTTCCGGTTCGGCGGGAAGCGGATTCGATCACTGGGAATCTGCGTGTACCAATCCGGGGAGTCAGGTGACACCGAAAGAGGTTGCAGAAGCCTATATCGATGAGCAGGATCATTACAGCAACGGAATTGCCCACTACATCGAATGCCGGGAAGGCTGGGATCGCCTGCTGGATATGGAAAGCTTTGGCGGAAAGATTCGCGATACGGAAGATGAGTTCAAGGGTGCGGAGTTCCGTGATGATGAGACGAAGCTGATGTATGCTTACGATTACACGAACCGTTATACTTTGAGAATCTGGGGCTCCGGATTCAAGCCGGCACTCTATAAGGAGTGTCAGAAGCTGGGCGTGAAGGTTCTGGACAGAACGGAGGCCACTTCTCTTCTGACGAAGAAGAAGGGTGATAAAATTATCGGCGCAGGCGCCTGCGGTATGAATGTGCGTACCGGCAAGTTCTACAGCGTTTCGGCGAAAGCCACCATTCTGGCGATGTCCCGTCCGGCCAGAGTATGGCTGTTCAATGCGGATCTTCCTGGACTTTGTGAATTCCGTCCGTTCAACAGTATCGGAAGCGGACATGCGATGGGCTATCGTGCCGGCATGGAATTCACTATGATGGAGAAATCCGTTCGGGGGGAATTCTCCGCGGCAGGAAGAAGCTATCCGCCGTACAGCACCGGTAACAATCACAATACCTGGTATGGAGCCACGATGGTGGATGCCAGAGGCGTGGAGATTCCGTATCTGGATAGAGACGGAAATGAACTCAAGAGCGTTTCGGAACGCTTCAACCCGGCAAAGGGACAGAAATTCTTCCTGAAGGGCGGTGTAATCGACGAAGCGAAATACGAATACCGGGGACCGGAAACGATGCCGTTCGAAGAACTGGCGAAAAGAGGATACAAGCTGCCGTTCTATGCCGATCTGAGCAAAATGCCGGAGATGGAAAGAAAAGTTATTTGGGGCATGATGGTTGGTGAAGAAGGAAGAACCAAGATTCCGGTACTCAAGTACTATACCGAGAAGGGATTCGATCCGGAGAAACACATGCTTCAGAGCTACGGAACCGGCTGGCAGTCTGCGAATTTCCTGGGACAGGAGAGACAGCTGTTCGGTGCGCCGGGTGGTGTGATTACCGACTGGAACTTGATGACCAATATCGAAGGTGTGTATGCGGCCGGAGATCAGCTGTACGCAATGGACTGCGGTGGAGCGGCATCCGCTACCGGTTATTATGCCGGACGAAAAGCAGCGGTGCACGCTTCGGAAATCGCTCCTGTTGAGTATGATAGGGCGCAGGCAGAAGCGGAAAAAGAACGCTTGCTGGCACCGCTTTACACCGAAGAAGGATATTCCTGGAAGGAACTGAATTTTGCGATTTCCAAGTGCATGCAGAACTACTGTGCAGAGGTGAAATGCGAAGAGTTGCTGAATGAAGGCCTGGATTTGCTGAATACCTACAGCGAGGACATCGTACCGAAGCTGCACTGTGAGAATCCGCACGATCTCATGAGAACCCACGAAGTGCTGGATATTTTGGATGTATCCAAGATGATTCTGGAAGCATGCAAGATGAGAAAGTCCAGCTCCGCTGTGCTTCCAGCGGAGCGATTATCCGGAAATGGATCCGGAAGAGGATAAGAAATTCCTTACCATCCGTCTGGAGAACGGAAAGGCCGTTCGCGGAGAAATTCCGCACGACTATTACGGCGACGTAGAGGAAATGTACGAGAAATATAACCGGGATTATATCGAGGAGGAGGCACCGAAGTATTATGAGTAATAAAGAGTTGTTTGCATCGGAAGTACCGTGCAGTGCAAATCCGATCACATATAATAAAGAACTTTGCATCGGCTGCAATTCCTGCACCAATGCATGCCCGATTGACGTTCTGGTTCCATCGGAGGTAAAAGGACAATCGCCGGTTGTAATGTATCCGGGGGAATGCATTTACTGCGGAGCCTGCGTTATGGAATGCCCGGTGGAGGGCGCCATTCATTTGGAGCATCCGCTGATCAACCGGACGAAATTCGTCCCGGTGAAATAGTATTAATATCAATACCTTTACATATACCTACATTTTCAAAAGGGCGGAATCGAGGAAGATTCCGCTCTTTTTCCTGTGTTTGAAAAAAGAAACATGAAAAATGGCTTTTTCTGTAAAAAAAGCCAAAATAACTATTGCATAATCATGCGAAAACGTTTATAATTATGAAAAAGGTTAAGAACATGTTTAAGAACATTTAAGATTATATTTGAGGAGGATGGAAAACATGAAAAAGAAAGTAACCTTGGTGCTGGCGGCACTGCTGTCCGTAGGAATGATTCTGTCGTTGACAGCATGCGGCGGTGGAAGTGATAAGGAAACGGTAAGCTATAAGGTGGGAACCGAACCGACATTCCCGCCGTTTGATACCACCGATGAAGATCAGAACATCGTGGGATTGGATATGGACCTGATTAAGGCCATCGGCAAAGACCAGGGCTTCGAGGTGACCTTTGAGAACCTGTCCTTTGACGGTCTGATTCCGGCACTCAAGGCCGGTAACATCGACATCGTCGCAGCGGGAATGAACAAGGACGATAAGGAAAGACAGAAGCAGGTGGATTTCAGCGATGCATACTATGAATCTCAGCTGTACGTCGTTGTCGCAGAAGACAATAACGATGTCAAGAGCATTGATGATTTGACTCCGGATATGAAGGTTGCGGCTCAGACCGGAACCACCGGTGCGGAGAAGGTGAAGACCCTCAAGAAGGAAGGCAAGATTAAAGAAGCGGTAATCGTTGACGGTCTGGACACCGCCATGATGCAGCTGATTAACGGAGATGTTTCGGCCGTAATTAACGACAAGCCGGTTAACGAAGCGTACATGAAGAAGAAGCCGGATAAGGTAAAAATGGTTGGAAAAGCACTCAACGCAGAGAACTACGGTTTTGCCGTTGCCAAGGGAAATGATGAGCTTCTGGAAAAGATCAATAAGGGTCTTGCCAACATCAAGGAAGACGGCACCTACGACAAGCTGGTAGATGAGTGGTTCAACAAGTAGTCGATGAACTAGACACTCGAATTTTGAAAAATTGCAATTGACCTTCTGGCCCGGAGAACTGTTCGGGGCAGAGGTCAATTTCTGTTCAGGAGGAATTATTTTGGCAGATTATTTACATGGAATTGCGGTCGCGGCCCAGGGCGTGCCCACCACATTGATCATTTCATTAGTAGCGGTGCTGGCCGGATTGATTATCGGTCTTTTCGTCGCTATTGCAAAAATGTCCAAACATCGGATTTTGCGGGGAATAGCAACGGTCTACGTGGACGTGCTGAGAGGTACACCACTGATGGTTCAGGTGCTCATTCTGGCATATGGCTTGCCTCAGCTGCTGAAATCCAACTTTGGATTTCAGTTTAATTGGACCCATTTTATCATCGTTGGTTTCATCGCCTGCGGAATTAACAGTTCCGCGTATATGGCAGAAATCATCCGAAGCGGATTGCAGGCGGTGGATATCGGTCAGACGGAAGCCGCGCGTTCCTTGGGAATGAGCAGCCGTATGACCATGCGGTATGTCATCGTCCCTCAAGCTTTCAAAATCATCGTTCCGGCCATGGGCAACGAATTCATCGCCCTGATTAAGGAAACGTCAATCTTGTCGGTTGTAGGCATCGTAGAAGTGACACGACAGGGCACACTGTGGGCATCTTCCAGTTTCCTGTCGTTCCAAGCGTACTTCGGAGTGGCTGTGATCTATTTAATTATGACATTGACGTTGGCAAGACTGGTATCGTTTGTAGAGAGGAGGCTGGCACAAAGTGATCGAGGTTAAGAATCTTGAAAAATCCTTCGGAAAAAACCACGTGCTGCGAGGGATTAACGAAACAATCAATGAGGGTGAAGTGGTTTGCATCATTGGACCTTCTGGTTCCGGTAAAAGTACGTTTCTTCGCTGTCTGAATCTGCTCGAGCAGCCGACATCCGGCGAGGTGATTCTGGATGGCGAGAAAATCAACGCACCGGATCGAGATATCGACAAAATCCGAGAGAAGCTGGGCATGGTATTCCAGAATTTCAATCTCTTCCCGCATATGAGTGTGCTGGACAACATCACGATGGCCCCGATTAAGGTAAAAGGACAAGCGCGCGGCGAAGCGGAAGCGGAAGCCCGGCGCCTGCTGGATGTGGTGGGTCTGCTGGACAAAGCGGAAGCCTATCCGTCTTCTCTTTCCGGGGGTCAGAAGCAGCGTGTGGCCATTGCCCGGGCGCTGGCGATGAAGCCGGAAATCATGCTGTTCGATGAACCGACTTCTGCACTGGACCCGGAAATGGTGGGCGAAGTTTTGGCCGTTATGAAGCAGCTGGCGGAAGACGGCATGACCATGGTCATCGTTACCCACGAAATGGGATTCGCCAGAGAGGTAGCGGACCGCGTGCTGTTCATCGATGGAGGCGTAATTCTGGAACAGGGAACGCCGGAAGAAATATTTGGAAATCCGCAGAATGAGAGAACACAGACTTTCTTGAGTATGGTATTATAAGGACATACTACCGATATAATCAAGGAGGGAACGTGTATGCATCCATTAACTGAATTGATTCGAAACGACATGAAACCGGCGCTGGGCGTGACGGAGCCGGGCGCCATTGCGTTTGCCGTCTCCACGGCGGCATCCTATCTGACCGGCGACATCCGGGAGGTCACCCTTCGGATGAACAGCGGCATGTACAAAAACGCCTTCACCTGCGGAATCCCCAACAGCAGTCATTACGGGAATCTGTATTCGGCGGCATTGGGAGTGGTGGCCGGTAAGCCGGAGCTTGGGCTGGAAAGCCTGCGCGACGTGACAGAAGAAGACAACCGGAAGGCAGAGAATTTGGTGGCACAGAATCGGGTGCATGCGGAGATGTCCGAAATTTCCAGCCGAATCCATATCGAAGCCACGGTTCAGACGGAATCCGGCACGGCCACGGTAAAAATCCGGGATTCTCACACCAACATCTTGTGGGTGGAGGTGAACGGAGAGGTGGTTTTCGGCCAAAAAGAAGGTTGCCGTGCAGAGGCGCCCGAGGCACCGGAGGAGACCGAAGGGGAAGCGGTTCCGCTGATTCATCGGTATACCCTCCGGGAAATGTTGGAATACGTGGAAACCGTTCCGGCGGAAGAGATTGCATTCATTCGGGATGCTTTTGCCATGAACATGGAGCTGTTCCGAAAGGGGATGGACAGCGACCGGACGCCGTATCTTCACTATTTATTGGAGGCCAACGGGGATGCGCTCTTCTCGGAGAACGAGTCGGCGACGGCATCCCTTCTGTGCAACGGTGCCATTGAATCTCGAGTGATTGGCTTGGATGCACCGGCCATGAGCATTACCGGTTCCGGTGCCCACGGAATTATCGCCACCATGCCGCTGTACGGAGTAGCAAAGATTCGGGGGCTGTCGGAGACCGAGCTGTGTCGGGCGACAGCGCTGAGCTATTTGATTTGCATGTATATCAAAGAATATTCCGGACGACTTTCCGCATTCTGCGGCTGTGCGATCGCAGCCGGAAGCGGGATGGCCTGCGGACTTGTTTTTATGAACGGAGGCGGGGTGTCGGAAATGGACAAATGCCTTCGGAATATGGCGTCCAGCATTACCGGAATGATTTGTGACGGCGGAAATCACGGATGCGCCATGAAGGGAATTGCGGCTTGCGATGCGGCATTTCGATCGGCAGATCTGGCGATGGCCGGGATTTCAATTGAGGATATCCATGGAATTAACGGGAAAACGCCGGAGGAAACCATGAGAAACATGGGGCGGATTGCGTCGCCCGGAATGGTGGGCACCGAGAAGACCATTGTGGAGATTATGAGCGAGAAATAGAGTTCGATAGTGTACGTGTGCGATTGCAGAACGAAACCCGGGACGAATGCGTCCCGGGTGTTTTGTTTTGCGGCAACAACAAAACCCGGGATGTACTGGCATCCCGGGTTTTGTCTGTTAAAAGAAAGGTTGCTTTCGCATGGTTATGTTTCGAAGGGTTTCTACTGGTAAGCCTTCGAGATTCTATCATTAGTATGAAAGGAGAAGTTTCAACTAATTTCGCTATTATAATAACAAATGATTAAAAATAAGTCAACCTATTTTTTATAAAAGATTGTGATTTTTTTCCGCAAACGCATAAGAAGGATTAATAAGTGTAGGACGGCCCAATCGGTTAACCTTTTCGGGGAACTGTGCTATAATGACCCTAGTTTTATTGAAAGCATAAGGAGGCAGATTATGAAAATTGTTCTCATGGAACCCCTCGGAATTTCGCAGGAGACGCTGTCCGCGTTGTCGGAAAAGCTCACTGCAGAGGGACATACTTTTACCGCATATGACACGGTGACCACGGATACGCAGGAACTGATTGAAAGAGCCGGAGATGCGGAGGTGCTGATTATCGCGAACCATCCGCTGCCGGGAGACGTCATCCGAGCAGACGAGAATCTGAAAATGATTTCGGTGGCGTTTGTGGGTATCGATCACGTGGATGTGGAAGCCTGCAAGGAGAAAGGCGTTCTGATTTCCAATACCGGCGGTTATTGCAACGATGCGGTGGCAGAGTTGGCCGTAGGACTGACGCTGGATTGCCTGAGAAATATTACTGCGGGGGACGCTTCGGTACAGGCCGGAGGCGGCAAAGCGGGACTGCAGGGCCACGAGCTGGCCGGCAAGACCGTGGGCATCGTGGGAACCGGTGCCATCGGCTGCAGAACGGCGGAAATCTTCAAAGTATTCGGATGCAAGCTGATCGGCTACAGCCGCAGTGAAAAGCCGCAGGCAAAGGAACTGGGTATCGAATACATGCCTTTGAAGGATGTTATGGCGAAGGCGGATATCGTATCCGTACACACGCCGCTGACACCGGAAACTCGCGGTCTGATTGGTGCGGAGGAAATCGGTGCCATGAAGCAGGGCGGAATTTTGATTAACACGTCCAGAGGTCCGGTGGTGGACACGGATGCACTGGCGGCGGCGCTGAAAGAGGGGAGAATCAAGGCGGGAACCGACGTATTTGAGAAGGATCCGCCGCTGCCGGAAGATCATCCGCTGCTGGGCGTTCCGAATCTGGTATGCACACCGCATGTGGGCTTTGATACCAGAGAATCCATCGACCGACGTGCGGAAATGGTTTTCGAGAACATCACAGAATGGATGAACGGAACTCCGGTTCGGAAAATGCTGTAACCGTTTATAACGTGAAAAGAAAAAATCGCCTGCCGTATGCACAGTTCGGCAGGCGATTTTTTGGCTTGATAAATTCAATGGCTGGTAAAACTCCTGTAGAGAAATTACCATCTCTCGGCGTGCACCTTGTCACAAGGCAGCTCCGGCAGCTCGTGTGCAGTCGGGGCCTCGTCGATGTGACCCATGACCAGCAGTGCTTCCACATTCTGGTTGTCCGGTGCACCCAGGCGGCGATTCACGAATTCTTCCGCAGAAACGCCTTCCTCGTTGGACGGACGGAGTCTCAGCTGCAACCAGCAGCTGCCCAGTCCCAAGTCGGACGCCATCAAATGCATCCACCCCATAACCAAGGAACTGTCCTCGATGAAGGTGTCGGTGACATCACTGTCGGAATATACTGCAATCGCAGCGGTTGCGGTTTCCAGCATCTTGGCACCGCCCTTTCGGCAGTTTACCAGATCTCTCAGTGTCTTTTCATCCCGAATGGTGACGAAAGACCACGGCTTCAGTCCTTTTCCGTTCGGAGCAAGCATTGCAGCCTGGAGAATTTTGTTGAGTTCCTCGTCGGTAACCGGTTCGCTGTTGAATGCACGGACACTGCGACGATTTTCCATCATTTCAATCAGACTCATAATCCTACTTCCTTTCATTTGAATTTATTTGGTTGATTTATTAGGCAAGTTCATTGTATCACATTTTCTGAAAATCGGTTGACACATTTTCAAAAAAACACAAAGAATTCACATTTCAACTTTAACGGGTAAAGTTGTCCAGTACCCACAGCATTCCGCACAGTGTGTCGATGCCGGAAGAATGGCCGATGTGCAGGAAGGATTTGGCATAACCGGTAATTTCGCCGATTCCGCGGTCGGCCGCCTGCAGCAGGTGAATCGCCGGCTCGCTGTATTCTCCCCGCAGCGCGGACTGGAGAAATTCGCCGCTGATATCGTTGGTGGCGAACAGATTCTGCTGAATCCGCCGGTGGAGCATCCGTGTAAAAGGAATTTTATCCTGCCCCGTCGTCTGGAGCATGGCCAGCACGCCACAGAGAAAATCATCGCCGGAAGGTGTCAAGCCGGTCCCTAGTCCCAAAATGCGTCCCAGAGAGATAGCGGCCTTTTCCGGTTCTTCGTTCTGAAGAAACTCTTCCGTTTCCTCAATGTACTTACGGGCACCTTGGAGAATGAAATCTCCTTTTAGGTGAGGGTCATCGTTGAAGATGTAAGCAAATCCGCTTTTGCCGGATTCCTGAATCACCTTGTCGATGCAATCACGAAACGTGCTGCCGATGGCGACGTGGGAAATGGATGCGGAATAATGTGCGGTGGCATTTTCAACATGAATGAGAATCAGGGAATCCTTGCAGTGGATTTCAATGTGATCCGGATATACAAAACAAGGCGCATTCTGTGTCACCGAAAGTGCGTCCATCTGACTTCCGTTCAGAGGTAGGCTCAGGCTGATGGGCGACAAGGGAGAATCCGCACACTGCAATGCCAGCAAAGCGTCCGGAAACTGCAGATTGATGGTGTGCCGATATACGGAATGGACCCGCCCCCGGTAAGGAGAACCGTGGTCCTGAATCTTTTTAAAGCGGCGAAGAATCGAATCAGAAGTTTTCAGCGCATCGATGCGAGTAGGAGTATTCATGTTGCGATTGCCCTTTCAATTTATTTCGTAATGTTAGTTTCTTTTTTGAATAATTCAACTATGCTTATAGTACCATTCCGTAGGGGAAAAATCAAAATATAAAAAAACTTAATGAAATGTGAAGGTGGTATTCATTTTTTGGAATGATTAATATCACAAAAATAACACATTTCTATTGATTAATCGAAATCACTCATGTAAAATATAAACATCAGAAAATTAAAATTTGGTTGACCGAATTTTGAAATTTTTAAATAAGCCGTTAGAAATTTTTATAGGCGGCAAAATCGGATGAGGGAAAAGGACGACCTCATTCAGGTTGAAGATATTGATCTTTTTAGAAGGAGGATTGTATTATGTATGATCTGCTGATTAAGAACGGTAAGCTGGTAACACCGGAGTTGGTGCAAGAAGGAAATGTTGCGGTAAAAGATGGAAAAATCGCCGCAATCCTGGCAGTTGGGGAAGAACCGGAAGCGACTCGAGTAATCGATGCACAGGGGAAATTCGTCTTCCCGGGCGCAATCGACACTCATGCACACTTGAACGATCCGGGATACGAATGGAGAGAAGACTACGAACACGGTACGGCAGCGGCGATTCTGGGAGGATATACCACTGTAATCGATATGCCGCTTCAGAACGAGCCGGCATTGACCACACCGGAGCTTTTCGACAAGAAAGAAGCAAAGGTTAGTCCGAATGCGTTCTCAGACTATTGCTTCTGGGGCGGACTTGTTCCGGATAATTTCGATCAGCTGGAAGCACTGGATGAGAAGGGCGTTGTAGCATTTAAGTCCTTCCTGGGACCGGTATCCCCGGATTATGCTTCCCTGACATACGGACAGGCATACGAAGCAATGAAGATTATCAAGGGTTTTGGCGGAATGGCCGGATTCCATTGTGAAGACTACAGCATGATTAAAGAAGGCGAAAAGGCAATGAAGGAAGCCGGCAGACTGGATTGGCAGGGATTCCTGGATTCCAGAACCGTTGCCGCTGAAATGGTTGCCACCGAAGCGGTCATTGCCATGGCAGAAGAGCTGGAATGCCGTGCGCACATCTGTCACATCAGCCACCCGGCAGTAGCCGAAAAGGTATTTGAAGCTCAGATGGAAGGTTATCCGATTTCTGCAGAAACCTGCGGCCATTACCTGACCTTTGTGGATCAGGATACCCTGGACAACGGACCGATGTTCAAATGCGCACCGCCGCTCCGTTCGGAGGATGCTCGCGAAGGAATGTGGGAATATGTAGAAAACGGAACGTTTGCCGGACTGGCATCCGACCACTCCCCATGCTCTTATGACGAGAAGTTCAACGAGATTCTCGGAAACAAAATCGAAAACGTATTCGATGTATGGGGCGGAATCAGCGGAATTCAGAGCTGCGTACAGGCCATCTTCTCCGAAGGTGTTGTAAAGAGAGGAGTGGATCCTTGCTCTCTCGCAAACGCTTGGGCAAAACTTCCGGCGGAGGCATTTGGACTCTACGGCAAGAAGGGTGATATCAAGCCGGGCTTCGATGCCGACCTGGTAATCATCGATCCGGATAAAGAATGGGAAATCACCGCAGACTCTCTGCTCTATGTGAACCCGATTTCCGCATTCGTTGGTCTGAAGGGACAGGGCCTGCCGGTATGCACCATCCTGAGAGGAAATGTGATGGCAGAGGATGGAAAAGTTGTTGGTGCAAAGGGCACCGGTGAACTGGTTAAGCGAATCCGCTAGGATTTGATGATATTAATTAAGGAGATTTAAAGTATGAGTATTGTAGAAAACAAGAATTTGAACCCGGAGCTGGTTGCAAATGTCCACGAGGATTTGCAGCCGACCAAGGAGAGAATCATGGGTTCCCTGTCCTACACCGCGTCCTTCCTGGGCGGTTGTGTATCCATCGGAACCTTTTCCATGGGTGCCAGCCTGATCGGTGTGCTGACCATTACCCAGGCTATTCTCGCCATGGCAATCGGCTGTCTGGTAATCGCCGTTGCGCTGGTTTTGATCGGTAACTGCGGACACAAATATGGAATTCCGTATATCGTGCAGCTGAGATCTTCTTTCGGTACCGCCGGCGTAAAAATACCGGGCGTGCTGCGTGGCCTTCCGGCAATCGTATGGTTCGGCTTCCAGTCTTGGGTTGGTGCCGGTGCCATCAACAGCTGCTTCAAGATTCTGTGGGGATTCGACAATCTTCCGGTAATCTTTGCACTGTTCACAATCCTGCAGGTTTCCCTGGCAATTAAGGGATTCCACGGAATTAAATGGCTGGAGAACTTCTCCTGCGTATTCATCGTTGCAATTCTTGCGTACATGCTGTACATTGTAAATACGAAGTTCGCGGTAGATATCAGTTCTTCCTTCGCCGGAATTAAGGGAACTTGGGGAATGCCGTTCTGGGCAGCGACCACTTCCTTCCTGGGCATCTATTCCACAATGATTATCAACGCTTCGGACTATTCCAGAAATCTGAAGGATGAAATTCGCCCGGTTAAGACCGGAAGCATTTATGCCATCGCAATTCTGCCGGTAACCCTGTTCATGGGTCTGATTGGATTGCTGGTAACCGCTGCAACCGGAAATTCCGATCCGGTAGTGGTATTTTCCACAACCATGGGAAGCAAGTTCCTGACTGTTGTAACCCTCCTGTTCATTGCATTTGCACAGGTTACGACAAACGTACTGAACAACATCGTTCCGCCGGCATACGTTCTGATGGAGTCCTTCAAGATGAAGTGGACTCACGCAACCATTCTGGTTGGTATCCTTTCCGTATGCGTAATGCCGTGGAAGCTGGTAACTGCGGACTCCGCTGCCGGACTGTCCCTGTTCACCAAGTTCTACTCTGCATTCCTGGGACCGATCTTCGCCGTAATGGTGGTAGACTACTACATTCTCAGAAAGAGTCAGCTGGATATCAACCTGATGTATGATAAGGAAGGTCCGTTCAAGGGCATCAACTGGGCGGCAGTAATCGCTATCGTACTGGGATCTCTGACTTCCGTATTCGTAATGGATCTGTCCTGGTATGTCAGCCTGATTCCGACCGGTGTTATATACTACATTCTGATGAAGGTCATGAAGAGTGCGGCTCCGTTCCGTACCGGAACCATCTTTGACAAATAGACATCCATAGGCATTTGACATATATAAGAAAACGAACCCGATTTGCAGTGATGCGAATCGGGTTCGTTTTTCTATTATTCGCTATTACAAGAACGGCCAAAACCGATGATAGATATTGAAAAAACGAATTATTAAAAGAATTCAACAATTAAACTATTTCTTTAAAAATAGAAAACAAATTGTATGAAAAGGAAAGCTTTTAAGGTGTTGCATTCAATGTGTAATTCATGTATTATTTATGTGAAATATATTAAATATGGGTTGACCTAAATTTTAACCCCTATTAAAAAGATATTAATTCCGATTTCAGAATTAATAGAAGGAGAGATATTATGTATGATCTTTTAATCAAAAACGGTCGTCTCGTAACACCGGACCGCATTTTTGAAGCGGAAATCGCAATTCAGGATGGAAAGTATGCAGCATTCCTGGCACCGGGCACGGAAGTGGACGCAAAAGAAGTAATCGATGCAGAGGGAAACCTGGTATTCCCGGGAATCATCGATTGCCATGCGCATCTGAATGAGCCTGGATTCGAGTACAGAGAAGATTTCGAAACCGGTTCCAGAGCCGCAGTTGTTGCGGGCTGCACCACGTTAATTGATATGCCGCTGAACAACGATCCATCTCTGATGAACAAAGAAATTTTTGATATGAAGATGGGCAAAATCAGCAAGCATTCCTATGTGGACTTCGGCCTTTGGGGTGGTCTGGTAGGAGACTTCGATGATGCTCCGGATTCGGTAAAGAATAATATGGCAGATCTGGAAGATCTTCAGAAGCTGGGCGTTGCTGCATTTAAGGGATTTACCTGCCCGAACGGACCGCTGTTCCCAACCGTGAATCTGGGAAATGTTCGGAAGGCGCTGGAAATCCTGAAGCCATACAATGCGCTGTGCGGTTTCCACTGTGAAGAGTACGGCCAGGTTCTGGAAATGGAAAAAGAAGCGAAGGCAAAGGAAGGCCTGAGCAGAGATGAAAAGATCCGTGCATTCCTGGATTCTCACGATGTATGGACCGAGTATGTAGCAACAAAAAATGTCATCGATATGGCAAGAGCAACCGGCGGAAGAGTTCATATCTGCCATGTCAGCCATCCGATGGTTGCACAGGTGGTGAAGGATGCGCAGCACGAAGGTCTGCCGATTACCGCAGAGACTTGCCCGCACTACCTGGGACTCACCGAAGATTTTGTTTTTGAAAAAGGAGCTCCGGCAAAGTGCACTCCTCCGATGAGAAAGAAAGAGGATATGGAAAAGCTGTGGGATTACGTTCTGGACGGAACCCTGTCCTGCATCGGTAGTGACCACTCTCCGGCAGCCGATGAGGAAAAGGACAATGAGACCAGAGACATCTGGAAGGCATGGGGCGGTCTGAACTCCATTCAGTACTTCCTGCCGATGATGTTCGACATGGTAGTTCATCAGAAGAATCTGAGCCCAACGCTGATTGCAAAGGTCATGGACTACAACCCGGCGAAGATTTTCGGATTCTACGGACGCAAGGGTGCATTTGAACTGGGATTCGACGGTGACGTTGTAATTCTGGATCCGGAAAAAGAATGGAAGTGCGAACAGGATAAGCTGTACACAAAGGGTCACGTGAGCTGCTTCGACGGTTTCGAGGGCAAGGGTACACCGACCTGCACCATTATCCGCGGCCGGGTAGTTGCGAAGGATGGCAAGTATCTGGAAGAAGCAAACGGTTACGGCGAGTACGTAACACCGATTCAGTAATTTACCGATTTCCTTTCAGGGGACGGAAATTAAATATGTATGATTTTATTTGAGGAGATTAAGCAATGAGCAACGAAAAGAATCAGGAAGTTGTCCAGAAGAAACAGGACGACAGCATTCGCCCGATTCCTTGGGAAAAGAGAACGATGAATTGGGGATCCAACACCATGCTGTGGCTGGGTGGATGTATTTCCATTGGAACGCTGGCAATGGGATCTGCACAGATGGAGACAGGACTGAACCTCCTGCAGCTCTTCCTGGCAGTGCTGATCGGTTCCACTATTCTGGTAATCGGTATCGCAATGAACGACCAGTTCGGTTACACCACCGGTGCACCGTATTCCGTTCACTTGAAGAGTGCATATGGAACGAAGGGTAACATTCTTCCTTCCATGCTGAGAGGTCTTCCGGCTATCGTATGGTACGGATACCAGACATGGCTGGGTGGTGCCGCAATCAACAACATCGTTAAATTGATTTTCGGTTATGACAATATTTGGCTGTGGTTCATCGTATTCCAGGTGGTACAGATTCTGCTGTCCATCAAGGGATTCCAGGGTGCAAAGTGGGTTGGAAACATCGGCGGAACCGTAATCGTTTTCGCAATGATTTACCTGCTGTACATCTGCCTGACCACACAGTGGGATGTGATTTCCACGAACCTGATGAACAAGTCCGGAACTTGGGGTCTGCCGTTTGTTGCTGCAATCATCGCATTCTTTGGAAACAGTACAACCGTAATGCTGAACGCTTCGGACTACTCCAGAGAGATGAAGCAGGGCTACAGCGCACCGGTAAGAGGTTTCTCTTACTTCATGGCAATGGTACCGGCTACCGTAATGCTGGGAATCATCGGTGCGATGGCTTCCACTGCAACCGGTATTGCAAACCCGATCAACGCTTTTGCGGAAATGGTAGACAACAAAGCCATCCTGGTTGTAACACTGGCATTCATCATCTTTGCACAGCTGTCCACCAACCTGGCAAGTAACGTTATTCCGCCGGCATACGTATTTATGGACACTTTCAAGATGAAGCATAAGACAGCGGTTATCCTGATCGGTATCCTGGCTGTTGCAACATGCCCATGGATTTTGACCAATGACAGCTCCGCAGCAGGTCTGTCCCTGTTCGTTAAGATTTACTCCGCATTCTTCGCTCCGATTTTTGCCGTTCTGATTGTGGATTTCTTCATTCTTCACAGAAGAAAGTTCACCGAAGAGCAGCTGGAAGATCTGTATGACGACAACGGATCCAAGAAGGGTGTGAATATGGCAGCAATTATCGCTACTGTAATCGGTGCGGTAATCGGACTGCTGAACGTAGACCTGTCCTTCTTCACGGCAACGATTCCGACCGGCATCGTATATTATCTGCTGATGAAGAACATGAAGTCTGTAGAAGGTTTCCGCAAAGGAACTGTCTTGGAGAAAAAATAAGCCATCAAAAATCATTTTTTCATACACCTGCAGAGAAATCTGCAACCCTAAAAAGGCTATCGCATATATGTGCGGTGGCCTTTTTAGGCAATTTAGGTGAAAGTGTTCGAATTCGAACACTTTCACTTTTTTGTCTAGTTAAATTAATGATAAAGTGCGATAGAATCATGACAAGAGATAAGAGAATTATTAAAAGAACTGCTAGGAGGTAGAAATCATGAAACTCGTACATTCATTAGAACAATTTGGTCTGGATCGGGCGATTGATATGGCATATAAGGATCCGGATAAGAATCTTATGAAGATTATGGACTGGGCAGATAAGTTTGCGGGAGACGATTTTGTCGGAGCGAGAAGAGCAATTCGGAAAGAGCTGGAGGACAAAAACAGTCCTTACCAGAAGTATATTACTCATATTATCAACGACATCAATCCGGATGTGGCGAAGACACTTCTGGGAAACTTTTTCCTGAACGCATGTCTGGCCGGATGGAAGAGAGAAGACGAACTCAGAAATAAATTAGACTGCAACATTCCGTGGGCAATTCTGATGGACCCGACCAGTGCCTGCAACTTGCACTGCACCGGTTGCTGGGCGGCGGAATACGGTAACAAGCTGAACCTTTCCCTGGAGGAACTGGACGATATCATGTGTCAGGGGAAGAATATGGGCGTGTACTTCTATCTTCTGACCGGCGGAGAACCGATGGTACGAAAGGAGGATATCATCAAGCTGTGCGAGAAGCACGATGACTGCGTGATTCTTGCTTTTACAAACGGCACGCTGATCGATGATGAATTTGCCGAAGAGATGCTTCGGGTGAAAAATTTTATCCCGTGCATTTCAATTGAAGGTTTCAGTGAGGCGACAGACAGTCGAAGAGGCGTGGGCGTATACGATAAGGTAATGCATGCCTGCGATGTTCTTCGCCGCAACCGGCTTCCGTTTGGATTCTCCTGCTGCTACACCAGTGCCAACTTCGAATCCATTACATCGAAGGAATTTCTGGACAGCTTGAAGGATGTGGGCGCTTTCTTCACCTGGTTCTTCCACTACATGCCGGTGGGAAATGATGCTTCGCCGGAGCTGCTGCCAACACCGGAACAGCGTGTGGAAACCATGAACCGCGTACGGAAGTATCGTGCGGAAAACCCATTATTCATCATCGATTTCCAGAATGACGGCGAATACGTTAACGGATGCATTGCCGGCGGAAGAAGATATCTTCACATCAATGCGAACGGCGACATCGATCCGTGTGCCTTCATTCACTACTCGGATTCGAATATTCGGGAAAAAACATTGCTGGAGGCTATGCAGAGTCCGTTGTTCATGGCATACCACAGAAATATGCCGTTCAACGATAATTACCTGAAACCGTGTCCGATGCTGGAGAATCCGGACAAACTGCCGAAAATGGTAAAGGAATCCGGCGCGCACTCGACGGATTTGGAATCTCCGGAAAGTGCAGAGCATTTCTGCGGAAAGACCGTCGCTTATGCGAAAAACTGGGATCCGGTGGCAGATAAACTCTGGGCAGAAAAATCGAAAATGAAATGAAGTGAGAATACCAAATAAAAAGACCATGCAGGAGCGGTACGGCTGTCCCTGCACGGTCGTTCTTTTTTTACAGATTTTTTTCCATAAATTGTATCGTGGCGTTCAGCAATTCATCGGTGAAAGGACTGTCCTCGTCTCGGTCGAAGTCATGATCCCCGGCGGCGGCGATGTATTTCTCCGGCCGATATTTGGATGAAAGCGCGTTGAATTCCGTGAAGGGCACATCGTTATCTCCGGTACTGTGGGCACAGAACAGGGGAGCCTGAATCCTGTCCTTGAGCCGGAGGGAGTAGTCGATAAAGAAGAATTTCTCCCGGCCGCTGTAGATTAGATCCTTCCAAAGTCCCTTTTGCCGGGCGTACACGTATACGCTGTAATGGGTTTCCAGCGGACCGGTGCAGTGGGGTTCCGAAGGAATCGCCCGAAGACAGCTTTCCGGCACTTCCGGTAGGGAATTATACCAGAGACTGGAAGCATCATACCACCCGTCCGTCAGGAAGCCGTATCCGTAATAGGACAGAATGCCGGCAGGTTTGACGGCAAGCTTTTCCGAGGCGCCGGTCAAAAGTGCCAGGTAGGCGCCGGCGGAGCGTCCCCACAGAAAATACGGAATCTCTCCCGGCATAAAAGTATTCTGCGTTTCGTCCTCCGTGACCAATCCGGCGGCGGTCAGCACTTCTTCATAGCGGTTGACGGAATCCAGCACATCCTCCAGAATTCCCGGAAGGGTCACCGCCGGAGCGAGAGGGTAATCCATTGCGGCAATCACATATCCTTTCTCGGTAAAAGTACGCAGGTGTTTTTCCGGCAGGTCCTCCCGGTTCCCGTAAAGGAGTCCGCCGCCGTGAAAATACAGCAGAACGGCCTTCGGAGAGACGGAATCCTCGTGATATACGGTGGCTTTTTTTGTGAAATCGTATGACGCGAACTCCGAAAAATCAATAATTTGTTTCTGAAGCATAGAAATGTCCTCCCGATATGCCGAGAATTTGTAAAAAAATCATCAGCACGTTATTTTTAGTAAACCTATAAATTTTTATGATGTTTCTTCTTCGGAATTTTACTCCATTTCAACGGTAATTGTCAAATAGTTCGAAAAAATGGTTCCGGCAACGAAGAATAGGGGGAAAACTGTAAAACTATACAATATGTTGAAAAACAAGGGGTTTAAAGAGAAAAGAACCTCATATTAAAAATAGGTTGTCCAAATTTTAGTGCAAAAATAATTAAATAATAGCTTGCAAAATGGGTTGAAAGGTGGCACAATTGAATTGTAAAAATTGGTTGACCACTTGCGGTTTGAAAAAAGAAAACCGCGGAAAGGATTCAACGTAACATTTTTTAACAGAGATAATGAAAGAGAGGTTATTTCAATGAGTTATCTGAACAACAACACTGGCTACAGAGAAACACTGCTGTCCACTAGATCCGTATGCAAGAAAGAGAATTACGTCATTCTGGAACCGGACGGCATCGTAAAGAATGCAATCCCGGGATATGAAAACTGTGACACCACAATTCTGGGTTCCCCGGCAATGGGCGCAGATTTCGCAGATTACATTTCCACCGTTCATCCGGGCGGCAAGAACGACGCCATCGGCGGAAACGGCATCGAGTCCTTCCTGTATGTAATTAACGGAAAGCTGACCGTTAAGAATGCAGATGAGGAAGCAGAGCTTACTGAGGGTGGTTACATCTACTCTCCGGCAGATAAGCCATTCAGCTTCGTTAACAACAGCGACGAGGATGCGTTCGTATACATCTACAGAAGAAGATACGCTGCACTGGAAGGTCTCAGCGCACACACCGTTGTTGCCAACATCAACGACACCGAGTGGAAAGAGTATGAAGGCATGGCAAACTGCCACAGCAAGGACTTCCTGCCGGCTGCAGAGGATTTCGGTTTCGATATGAACATGCATCTGCTGAAGTTCAAACCGGGTGCAAGCCACGGATACATGGAAACTCACATCCAGGAGCACGGAATGTACTTCCTGCAGGGTAAGGGAATGTATCGTCTGGACGACGAGTGGATTCCGCTGCAGAAGGGCGACTACGTATTCATGGATTCCTATGTACCGCAGGCTTGCTATGGCGTAGGTACCGAGGACTTCATCTACATCTACTCTAAGGACTGCAACAGAGACGTTGAGCTCTAGTTCAATTCTAAAGACGTTAATCCGGGCTTGCGCAGGCAGGCCCGGATGTCAATAAAAACAAATTGCATTGGGAAGAGATTCCCGAATAATGGGAGGTATCATAAGTGAAATTATCGAGAGAAGAACTGAAAGGCCTGATGAAGGGTAAACTCATGCAGGCAGGTCTGCACGAAGACCATGCGGAAACCACTGCAGAAATTCTGATGTGGGCACATGAGAGAGGTTATTATTCCCACGGCGCGGTTCGTGTAGAGTATTACAGCGAGAGAATCTTCAAGGGTGGCATTACTGTTGAACCAAACATTACCTGGAAGCAGACCGGACCTTGCTCCGGAATTCTGGATGGTGACAACGGCATTGGCTTCGTTGTTGCAAAAGAAGGTATGAAGAAGGCCATCGAGATGGCGAAGGAAAACGGTATTGCAGTAGTGGGAATGAGCAATCTGTCTCACAGCGGTTCCATCGGTTACTACACTGAAATGGCTGCGGATGAGGGCCTGTGCGCAATTTCTTTCTGCCAGTCCGATCCGATGGCAGTTCCTTACGGCGGCGCAGAACCTTACTATGGTACCAACCCGATTTCTTTTGCAGCACCGACTGCAGACGATCGTACGGTTGTATTCGACATGGCAACAACCGTACAGGCATGGGGAAAGATTCTGGACAAGAGATCCAAGCATCAGGAGATTCCGGCAGATTGGGCAGTAGATGAGCACGGTGCTCCGGTTACCGACCCGCACAAGGTGAACGCTCTGGTTCCAATCGCAGGTGCAAAGGGATATGGTTTGATGATGATGGTAGACATCTTCTCCGGAATTCTGCTGGGTGTTCCGTTCGGCGGTCACGTAAGCTCCATGTATCACGATCTGTCCGAAGGCAGAAGACTGGGTCAGATGCATATCGTTATCGATCCGGAAAGATTCTGCGGCGCAGATCAGTTCATGAAGACCATGTCCGCTTGCCTGGACGAAATCGGCGAAATCAAGCCGGCTCCGGGATTCGATAAGGTAAATTATCCGGGCGAGAGAGCAAAAATGAGAATGGATAAAGCGTACGCAACCGGTGGTGTGGACGTAGCGGATGAACTGGTGGAATACCTGAAGGGGGAACCGGTACATTTTGACAGATACGATCATAAGAATCGTTTTGCGGACTAATTATAGATAACATTGAAGCCGTAACTTTTTTACAGATAAACAAGGAGAGATTTAATGTTAAAGACAATCGTTAAAGCCGGAAGCTATCACGATTCTGTAACTCTGATGCTTCTGACCAATGAAGTTTCCACCGTTGAGGGTGTGAACAAGGTTTCCATCATGATGGCAACTCCTGCGAACAAGGACATCTTCAAGCAGGGCGGCCTGGAAACAGAAGAACTGATGGCAGCTACGCCGAACGACATGGTAGTCGTTGCAGACGTGGAAGAGGAAAGCGTTCTGGACGCACTGATGGAGAGAGTAGACGAGTACTTCGCAAAAGAAGGAAGCGCCGATGCGAAGAAGCAGGGTGCTCAGGCAGCAAAGTCCTGGGATCAGGCTCTGGCTCAGATGCCGGATGCCAATCTGGCAGTTATTTCCATTCCGGGTGCATATGCCGCACTGGAAGCGGAGAGAGCACTGGACGAAGACATGAACGTGTTCATGTTCTCCGACAACGTAACCATCGAAGATGAGAAGAAGATTAAGGATAAGGCGCACGAGAAGGGCCTGGTTGTTATGGGACCGGACTGCGGAACCGGAATCATCCAGAGCGTTCCGATTGCTTTTACCAACACCGTTAACCCGGGTTCCATCGGAATCATCGGTGCATCCGGTACCGGAATTCAGGAACTGACCACCATCATTGACCGTCTGGGCGAGGGCGTTACCAACGCAATCGGAACCGGCGGCAGAGATCTGTCTGCAGAGGTAGGCGGAACCACAATGCTGGATGTAATCGATGCCATGGAAGAGGATCAGACCGTTAAGGTGCTGGTTGTTATCTCCAAACCACCGGCAAAGGAAGTGGCAGATAAGGTTGCTGCAAGACTGAGCGTTTGCAAGAAGCCGGTTGTATGCTTGTTCCTGGGCGAGAAGCCGGAATATTACGAAGAGGGATTCTATCAGACCTATACGCTGGATGAGTGTGCTCGCCTGGCAGTAAGCCTGGTAAGAGGTCAGAAGGTAGAAGAGGGAACTGTTGATTGCGACAGAAGCCGGTTCTTCAAGAAGGAAGACAAGAAGACCATCAAGGCATACTATTCCGGCGGTACTCTGGCCGGAGAATCTGCAATGCTGATTAAAGAAGCACTGGGACTGCAGGATTGCGCTCATCAGGAAGGATTCAAGCTGAACGCAGACGGCAACGTGGTAATCGACTTGGGCGATGACGTTTACACACAGGGTAAGCCGCATCCAATGATCGATCCGAGAACCAGAGTAGAGTGCATGGAAGAGGCTGTGGACGATCCAAGCACCGGTGTCATCCTGTTCGACGTGGTACTGGGATACGGTTCTCACGAAGACATGGCCGGAGCACTGATTCCGGCAGTAAAGAGCCTGCAGGAAAAGGCTGCTGCTCAGAACAGAAATGTATTCTTCGTTGCAGAAGTATGCGGAACCAGAAACGACTTCCAGGGTTACGACGAATCCGTTGCAAAGCTGAAGGAAGCCGGCGTAATTGTGGCGGAAACCAACATGCTGGCTGCAAAGACTGCACTTCAGGCAATCGGATACGATTTCATTCCGGAACAGAAGGAAACTCGTCCGAAGCAGGTAAGAGAGTGCGAAGTATCCGCACCTTCCGAAAAGCTGGTGAAGATGCT
Source organism: Mogibacterium kristiansenii (assembly GCF_029224645.1). Lineage (NCBI taxonomy): Bacteria > Bacillati > Bacillota > Clostridia > Peptostreptococcales > Anaerovoracaceae > Mogibacterium > Mogibacterium kristiansenii. The sequence continues at coordinate 26,480 of NZ_JAQXUZ010000007.1, read as the reverse complement.
CTCCAACAAGCCAAAGGTTATCAACATCGGTCTGAAGAGCTTTGCAGAAGTAACCGAGAAATTCGGCTGCGATGTGGTACAGTACGACTGGATGCCACCGGCAGGCGGAGATATCACTCTGATTAAGGCTCTGAACTTCCTGAGAAATTACGAAGGATTCGATATCGACGAAGCAAACCGCAAGGTAATCGCAAAGGTCGTTGCTGCTCAGCCGGTACTGAAAGACAACGTTCCGGCAAAGACGGTAATTCCGCAGCTGAACGAAAACAACGGAAAGGTAATCCTGCACGCAGGTCCGCCGATTGAATACAAGGATATGCCGGCAACCGTACAGGGTTCCTGCGTTGGTGCAGTGCTCTTCGAGGAGTGGGCAGACAACGAAGCAGATGCTCGTAAGCTCCTGGAGTCCGGTGAGATTCAGTTCGTTCCATGCCACCACTGCAACGCAGTAGGTCCGATGGGCGGAATCACTACACAGAACATGCCGGTATTCGTTGTTCAGAACGAAACCGATGGCAACTACGCATACTGCCAGATGAACGAAGGTATCGGAAAGGTACTGCGTTTCGGTGCATACTCTGAAGAGGTTGTAAACCGCCTGAGATGGATGAGAGATGTACTGGGACCAACACTGGGAAGAGCGATTCGTTCCCTGGATGGAGGTCTGGCAATCAATCCGCTGATTGCAAAGGCAATCGCAATGGGCGACGAGTTCCACCAGAGAAATATTGCTGCGTCCCTGTGCTTCTATAAGGAAATGGCACCGATTATCACCGACATGGATATGCCGCAGGATGAGAAATCTTCCGTAATGAAGTTCTTGGCAGACACCGATCAGTTCTTCCTGAACATCATGATGGCAACCGGTAAGGCAATCATGGACGGTGCGAGAACGCTGACCGACGGAACCGTTGTTACTGCAATGTGCAGAAATGGCGTAAACTTCGGTATCCGTATCGCCGGAATGGGAGACGAATGGTTCACCGGTCCGGTAAATACACCGCAGGGTCTGTACTTCACCGGTTATGACGGCGAGGATGCTTGCCCGGATATCGGCGACAGTGCAATTACCGAAACCGTTGGTGTCGGTGGAATGGCAATGATCGCAGCTCCGGCTGTAACCCGGTTCGTCGGTGCAGGCGGCTATGAAGATGCGCTGAACACCAGCAACGAAATGACCGAAATCACCATCGACAGAAATCCGAACTACATCATTCCGAACTGGAACTTCAGAGGTACCTGCCTGGGTATTGATGCAAGACTGGTTGTGGAAAAGGGAATTACTCCGGTTATCAACACCGGTATCGCCCACAAGATTGCGGGATTCGGTCAGATTGGTGCCGGTACGGTACATCCGCCGATTGAAGCATTCCAGAAGGCCGTTCTGGCTTATGCAAAGAAGTTGGGTTTTGAGGAATAATCTAATTTAAAGAAGCTACTGTGGCGGCCTGAGAAATCAGGCCGCTGCGTATATCAGAGTATATGGAGGACTAAATAATGGGCAAGAAAATTGTCATCGCACTGGGGGGAAATGCACTGGGAAATAACGTAGAAGAGCAGCGGAAAGCGGTTGCTCACACTGCCGGTGTAATTGTGGACCTGATTGAAGAGGGTCATGATCTGATTGTCACTCACGGAAACGGACCACAGGTAGGCATGATTCAGAATGCAATGGATATGCTGGCAAGATCCAATCACCAGTACGGAGAGGTTCCGCTGGCATCCTGCGGCGCAATGAGCCAGGGATATATCGGAATCGATCTGCAGAATGCAATCAAATATGAACTGAAGAAGAGAGGAATCGACAAGAAGGTTTCCACAATTATTTCTCAGACATTGGTGGATGAGAATGACGATGCCTTCAAGAATCCGACCAAGCCGATCGGACGTTTCCTGACCAAAGAAGAAGCGGATGAGCTGGAAGCTCAGGGCGTTGCTGTGGTAGAGGATGCCGGAAGAGGTTACAGAGAGGTGGTTGCTTCTCCAATGCCAAAGAGAATCTGTGAACTTGGAACCATCAAAACTCTGTTCGAAGCCGGTCACATCGTAATCACCTGCGGCGGCGGCGGTATCCCGGTTGTGGATCGGGACGGTGCACTGGTCGGTGCGCGTGCCGTTATCGATAAGGACAACGCAAGCAGCTTGCTGGCATCCACTTTCGGTGCCGATTATCTGGTAATTCTCACAGCTGTGGAGAAGGTTGCTATTAACTGGGGTAAGGAAAACCAGGAATGGCTGGCAGATTTGACTGTAGATCAGGCAAAGGAGTACATTGCTGAGGAACAGTTTGCAAAGGGCTCCATGCTTCCAAAGGTAGAAGCGGCAATCCGTTTCGCAGAATCCGGAGAAGGCAGAAATGCGTTGATCACACTCCTCGAGAAGGCAAAAGAAGGTATCAATGGAGAGACTGGAACCGTCATCCACAGATAATTCTGCTTTTACCATAATACGAGATTTGAGAAAAAGAGGAGTACTTTCAATATGAATATACCTGTAAATTTCTTGACATGGATAATGGCGTTTCTGCCGATTATCGTATTAATCGTATTAATGATCAAGTTTCACTGGGGCGCCACCGAGGCAGCCCCGGTTGGCTTGCTTATTACGATTTTTTCCGGTCTGCTGGTGTATAAGGCGGACATTACCACCATCGCGGTGGAGAGTGCCAAAGGAATCTGGAGTGCGTTAGTCATCCTCCTGATTATCTGGACGGCGATTCTCATGTACCAGGTGGGCGATGAGGCAAAAGCGTTCATTGTCATCAAAGAAGGCATGAGCAAGCTGCTGCCGAATGAACTGCTGCTGGTACTGGCGATGGGCTGGATTTTCGAAAGTTTCCTGCAGGGCATTACCGGATTCGGTGTACCGGTTGCAGTAGGCGCACCGCTTCTGATTGGTATCGGCGTGGCGCCGATGTATGCTATCGTTATTCCGCTGCTGGGTCAGGCATGGGGAAATACCTTCGGTACCTTGGGTGCCGCGTGGGACTCTCTGACGGTATCCGCCGGTGTTCAGGCAGGCAGTCTGGAATATTACAGGGCGGCATTCTGGGCAGCGGTATTCCTGCTGGTATGGGATTTCGTGACCGGCATTATCATCTGCTGGCTGTACGGAAAAGGAAAGGCTGTAAAGAAGGGGCTTCCGGCTGTGCTGGTAATGACGATTATCGGTGGCGGCGGTGAGCTGGTGCTGAGCCAGGTGAACACCACACTGAGCAACTTCGTTCCGGCTGTTATCTGTCTGGTCGTTCTCATGCTGATGGGAAGGATGAAGATGTACCGGGATGAGTGGAGAATCGAAGATTCCAAGATTATGGTTCGCACCGAGAGCACCGGAGAGACCTTGGATGCACCGAAGGATATGACACTGGTACAGGCATTCGTACCGTACGTACTGCTGTCCCTGATGACCATCATCGTGCTGACGGTTGCACCAATCAATGCATTCTTGAGCAAGGTTCAGCTGAGCATTTCCGTTCCGGAAACATCCACCGGATACGGCTTCGTCAATGCGGCCTCCGATGCGTTCTCGCCGATTGTTCCGTTTACCCATGCCAGCATGTTCCTGTTCCTGTCTGCAGTAATCGGATTGGCATACTACAAGAAGCACGGCTGGATTCAGGCCGGCGGAACCAAGGCGATTTTCGGCCGCTCCATTACCATGACCATGCCATCCGGAATGGCAGTAATCGGACTGGTAATCATGTCCAAGATTATGTCCGGAACCGGACAGACCGTCGTTCTGTCTCAGGGAATTGCCGGCGTGCTGGGCAATAAATACCTGATCCTCGCGCCGTTCATCGGACTGCTGGGAACATTTATGACCGGCAGCAACATGAGTTCCAACATTCTGTTCGGAGACTTCCAGATGACTACATCTTCTCTGCTGGGTGTGAATGCACCGGCGGTATTGGGGGCACAGACCGCAGGCGGTGCGATCGGTGCTGCAGTGAGCCCGAGCAAGATTATTCTGGGAACCACCACCGCTGGATGTCTGGGCAAAGAAGGTGAAGTGCTGAAAATTATGCTGACCTTCACCATTCCGGCCACCATTGCAATTGGCCTGTTCTTATTCCTGGTGTTTGGTCTGTAGAAATGGAGATAAATAGAATGGAAAAGAAAAGTTTCTGGAAAACGAATGCAGGGGCATTAACCGTTGCATTTATCATCACCATGATCGGTTTCACTCTGATTCTTCTTGGGGTAAACCATGGAATGAACGGATTGGCAACAGGAGGATTCGCGGCGGTGGTCGTGGCAATGCTTATTTCACCGATTAAGGTTTTTATTATTGATCGAAAAAACTAGGAGGACGTTAAGATGGAAATCGAAAAGATTACAGGAAGAATTGCCCAGGATTTGGAGTATCTGAAGAAATTCACCGCTACCCCGGGAGAAGGTTGCACCAGACTTCCGTTCACCAAGGAAGCGAGAGATGCCGTGAATTATCTGAGAGAAATCATGGAAGAAATTGGTCTGGAAGTGCACGAGGATGAAGCCGGAAACGTAATCGGTATTCTGAGAGGTACGGATCCGGACGCTCCATGTGTAATGTCCGGTTCTCATTACGATTCGGTGATCCACGGCGGTAACTACGATGGCATCGGCGGCGTGGTTTGCTCCATCGAGATGGCTCGTCAGATTGTAGAGAGCGGAATGGAACATAAGAGAGATCTGGTTGTTGTCGGCTTCAACGATGAAGAAGGTATGCGTTTCGGGACCGGATATTTTGGTTCCGGTGCAATACTGGGTCACCGCGATGAGACATATACCGAGCAGTTCAAGGATGCAAGCGGAATCTCCATTGCAGAAGCGATGAAGGAATACGGCTTGGATCCGGCAAAAGTAGGCGATGCCGCTTGGAAAGAGGGTTCCATCGGTCACTTTGTAGAAGCGCACATCGAGCAGGGTCCGGTACTGGATCAGAAAGAGCTGGAAATCGGTCTGGTAACCGGTATCGTCGGTATTCAGAGATACATGGTTACGGTACACGGAAGAGCCGACCATGCAGGAACCACTCCAATGGATATGAGAATGGATGCCGTAGATACCGCATCGAAGGTAATCTGCAAAATTGCAGACTGGGCACGGGAGAAGGCAGACGGTACGGTTGCTACCGTTGGTTTCATGAACGTAACCCCGGGCGGAATGAACATCGTTGCGGAGAAAGTAGAGTTCACGGTTGACATTCGGTCCATGAATAATGATAATATTAATGATATCGCCAGAAGAATTCGAGCTGCATTGGAGCGTGAGTGCAAGATTATGGGCGGAACCTATGAAATTGACACGAAGCTGGTCATCGAACCGGTTGCTCTGGATGCAGGCATGCTGGACACACTGGAAGATTCTTGCAAGGAGAGAGGATATTCCTACATGCGTCTTCCGAGTGGTGCGGGACACGACTCTCTGGAAATCGGTCAGCAGCTTCCAACAGTTATGTTGTTCGTTTCCAGCAAGGACGGTCGAAGCCATGCACCGGTTGAATTCAGTAAATACAGTGACCTGGCTAAAGCCTCTGTACTGATGACCGACCTGGTTGAAAAACTTCTGAACGAGTAATCGCGAAGTTAAAGATTGAGTGAAAAAATGAGGTACATGATGGTAGAGGGCAAGTACAACTCTGTCTACAAGAAAGACAATATCCGACAGGTTCGCCGGACGTTGAAGATGACCCAAAAGGAATTTTTGGAGTATTTTCTGATGAAAGAGAATGGAAAGACGGCCATGAGCGTGGCGACTCTATCCAACCTGGAATCCAAGGGGGGCGATCGCCTCAATGAGGTAATCAGTGCCGTTTCCGGCCGTTTACAGCTGGACAGCATGATGTTCTCCCTGGAACCGCAGGAATTTCTCCAGAATCTGGAAACCTGTTTGAATTCTCATCAGGCAGACGAGGATTTGTTCTATAAGAGTGAAAAAAAGGGAAATATCAGTCAGTTGGTCAATCGACTGACCATGTATTTCGCCGATGAAATTCTGGAAGGCCGTCTAAAGCGAGGAGATCAGATTGAGTCAGACCGGGAGCTGGCAAAAAAATTAAATGTCGGCCGATCCGCCGTCCGGGAGGCCTTAAAGGTATTGGACGTCTTGGGGATGATTGATATACGCCTGGGACAGGGTACGTATATTACGAGCCGGGAAACCAATTTCTTCTCGGTACCGTTGTCCTGGTCTCTGTTTCTGGACGGCACTCAGGTAAAGAGCATCCTTCAGGTTCGTGGAGCGCTGGAACTCCGGGCGGTTCAGCTGGCGTCTCAGTGCGAGGATAAGAATAAACTGGATAAACTGACGGACATCTATTATCGGATGCAGAAAACCTTCCAGGAAAGCAAGGATACGGACAATCTGCAGCATGCGCTGCAGGAAACCCTGAATGCGGATATTGAATTCCATACCTGCATTGCAGAATGTTCCGGCAATCCGATTATCCTGTCCATGCTGACCACGATTCGAAATTTCCTCAAGCGGGTCAGCGGAACCGGTATGGTGGATTCGGAACAGCTGCAGGCCGTTGTGGAAGAGCATCAGAAATTGTACGGTGCGATTATCAGCGGAAATGTGGATGCGGCAACGCAAACCATGATGAAGCACTTGGCGGCTTCTATGGCACGTTACAAAATCTAAGAATTCCCCGGAATATCAAGAAAAACCCTTGCATATCAAAGGGATTCGTGCTATTATATCCATATACGTTGGAACTTGAAAGAGTGGGCAGAGCCCACTCTTTCGTTTGTATGTGGATTATTCCGGAGGGATGATGGCAAAAGAAGATGTAGTCAGCCGCGTAAAAGAACTTGCAGAAGAGTATATTTGCGGCAGAGATTTGGAAATTTATAATGTAGAGTACCGCAAGGAGGGACCGGAATGGAAACTTCGGGTATATCTTGACAAACCGGCAGATTGTGAGCAGGAATTTGTAAACATTGAAGAATGTGAAGAGGTGAATCGGTATCTGAGCGAGAAACTGGATGAACTGGATCTGATTGCCCGTCAGTACACCATCGAGGTGTCCTCACCGGGAATGGATCGGGAGCTGATTCATGATAAGGACTTCGACCGTTTCGCCGGAAGAATTGTAGACGTCAAGCTGTATGAACCGATGAACGGTCAGAAGAGCTTTGAGGCCGAGCTGGTGGGACGCACGGAAGAAGATGTAATTCAGTTGGATTTAGATGGGGAGAGATTGGAGATTCCGCACAAGAAGATTTCCAAGATCAACCTTGCAGTTATATTTTAGGAGGGTTAAATGAATAAGGAATTTCTAGATGCACTCAATGAGTTGGAGCGCGAAAAGAACATTTCCAAAGAGGACATTATCGCGGCAATCGAGAAGGCCGTTAAAACCACTTACGAAAGAAACTACAGCAAAGACCAGAAGGTGGATGTCATAGTAGACCGGGAATCCGGTGAGGTAATGGTACTTCTCAGCAAGGAAGTTGTGGAAGAAGTAATGGATGATGCCACCGAGGTATCTTTGGAAGAAGCACGGTCTTACGACGAACGTTACGAAATCGGCGATGAGATTCAGTACCGAATCGATCCGAAGGATTTCGGCCGCATTGCCGCACAGACCGCAAAGCAGGTTGTGGTTCAGAGCATCCGTGAAGCGGAACGAAACAACACCTACGACCAGTTCATCGAACTGAAGGAAAAGCTGGTGACCGCAAGAGTCGAGAGAGTGAACGAAGGCAGAGTCTACGTATCCATCGGAAACGTGGAATGTTCTTTGTCTAAATCCGAGCAGGTTCGCGGCGAGGAACTGCGTCCGGGTCAGTATATCAAGGTATACGTAATGGACGTACAGAAGAAGCCGAAGGGAACTCAGATTTTCATTTCCCGTTCCCATCCGGGACTGGTTCGGAAGCTGTTCGAACTGGAAATTCCGGAAATTGCCGACGGTACGGTGGAGATTAAAGGAATTGCCCGTGAGGCCGGTTCCCGCACGAAGATTGCGGTATATTCCAACGATGAGAACGTGGATCCGGTAGGTGCCTGCGTTGGAAACCGGGGATCCCGTGTACAGTCCATCGTGGACGAGCTGAACGATGAGAAAATCGACATCATCGTATGGGATGAGAATCCGACGGTGCTGATCAGCAACGTTCTGCGTCCGGCAGTTGTGGAAGCGGTATATGCCGATGAAAAAGAAAAGAGCGCCATCGCTGTGGTTCCGGAACAGCAGCTTTCCCTGGCCATCGGAAGAGAAGGACAGAACGTTCGTCTGGCAGCCAGAGTCAGCGGATGGAAGATCGATATCAAGAGCAAGGCCCAGCTGGAAGAAAGCGGTTTTGATTTTGATGACTATACCGATGAAGATGAAGAGGCAAATGCTTTTGAAGAAGAAAATGAAATGACAGAAGATGCAGTTGTGGAGGCAGAAGCACCGGAAGCAGAAGAGACCGCTTCGGAAGAGTAGAGGCGTGGTATGAAAGACCGAAGAACACCAATGCGAAGATGCATCGGGTGCAGGGAATCCTTTCCTCAGAATCAGCTGATTCGGCTGACGCTCCACGATGAAGCCATTCATGTGGATCGAGACGGGAAGAGCCCGGGGCGAGGCGTGTATCTCTGCAAGAATCCGGAATGCATCGAGAAAGCAAGAAAAAGCAGAGCATTTCAGCGAAATTATAAGAGAGAAATCAAAATGGAAATAACAGATGCGGCTTTTGACGAAGCCAGTGCATTTGTAAAGGAGGTAGTGAATGGCGAAGAAGGTATCTGATATTATGACCGAGCTGGATATTTCGTATCAGGAACTGAAACGAAATTCCGACAAGTTGGGCATTAAGGTGACCGGCGAGGAAGACAGCATGGAGGATCGGGATGCGGGTAGAATTATCAGCACCATCAATATGCTGAAAGGAAACGATCGTCCGGAAGCCCAGTCCAAGAAACCGAAGATTAAGGCAACTCCGATTATCAGCAAACCGGCACCGATGGCGAAGAAGGAGAAGGAAGAAGCTCCGAAGGATGCACCGGCAAAGGAAGAAGCTCCGAAGGAAGAGCCGAAGAAACGGGTTGGACTGAAAATCGTGAAGACCGCAGCCGAGGTTGAAAGCGAAGAAGCGGCGGCAAAGGCTGAGCAGAAAGCCGCAAAAGAAAAAGAAGCCGCTGAGAAAAAGGCGGCGAAGAAATCCGAGAAGAAGTCTGAGAAAAAGACGTCCGATAAGCCTGCTGAAAAGAAGGCAGCGGACCACAAGGCAGAAGAAAAGAAGACGGCAAAGAAGGCAGAGGAAAAGAAGGAAGAGTATACCAACGCTCCGAACAAGCCAATGCGCTTCAAGAAGATTTTCGATGCATCCAAAGCACCGCAGCCGGAAGCAAAGGAATCCGGCAAATCTTCCGATGGCAGAAAGAAGAGAAACGACCGCAATGACCGCAGAGGAAAAGATGGTCAGGGCCGTAAGGACGGCGGAAACCGCCGGAACAACAATGAAGGCCGGAACGATCATTCCCCGCGCCGCAGCACCGGCGCATCCACACCGGAAATGGCAGCGGTAGAAACCGGAAAGGGCGGAAAGGGAAAGAGCAAGAAGTTCTTTGACCACAATAAGGATAAGAATGAAGACCGCAGCAGAGGCGATCGTCACAACAAGCACGGTCGTCACGAAGGAAACGGCGGCGGAAAAAATTCCCGTTACTTCGACGAGAATTCTCTGGAAAAACAGACCAGACATAAGAAAAAGAAAGCACCGAAGAACGTGGAGCCGGAAGTGGATATTGAAGAGCTTCTGCCGGAAGGCACCATTGCGGTAACCGTTCCGATTACCGTTGCAGGTCTGGCAGAACAGGCAGAGATCTCGCCGACATCCATCATCATGTCTCTGATGAAGATGGGCATCATGGCTACATTGAACCAGACCATCGATAAGGACGTGGTGGAGATGCTGGCAGAGGATCTGGGTATCAGCGTCGTGGTTACCGAAGAAGTGGAAGAAGAGCCGGAAGAAGGCCTGGATCTTCACGAAGATGCGGAAAGCGAACTGAAGCCGAGAGCTCCAATCATCACCGTAATGGGTCACGTTGACCACGGTAAAACATCCCTGCTGGATGCGATTCGAAACACCAACGTCACCGCAGGAGAATCCGGCGGAATTACACAGCATATCGGTGCATCTGAAGTTACCATCAACGGCAAGAAAATCGTATTCCTGGATACTCCAGGACACGAAGCGTTTACCACCATGCGTGCCCGCGGTGCACAGATTACGGATATCGCCGTATTGGTTGTTGCGGCAGATGACAGTGTTAAGCCGCAGACCATCGAGTCCATCAGCCACGCAAAGGCGGCAAACGTTCCGATTATCGTTGCCATCAACAAGATGGATAAGCCGGGCGCAAATCCGGACAAGGTAAAGAAGGACCTGGCCGACAACGGCATCCTGGTAGAAGACTGGGGTGGAGACGTAATCAGTGTACCGGTATCCGCAAAGAAGGGCGAAGGCATTACCGACCTGCTGGAGATGATTCTTCTGGAGGCAGAAATGCTGGAGCTGAAGGCGAACCCGGACAGACTGGCACTGGGTACGGTAATCGAGGCCAGACTGGACAAGGCAAGAGGTCCGATTGCCACACTGCTGGTAATGAACGGTACTCTGAAGACCGGTCAGAGTGTGGTAGCCGGAACATGCTCCGGAAAGATCCGTGTAATGACTAACTTCAAGGGTGACAAAATCCGTAAGGCCGGTCCGGCAACGGCAGTAGAAATTCTGGGTCTGTCGGATGTACCGATGGCCGGTGATGCCTTCAATGCCGTGAAGGACGATAAGGTTGCCAGAGAAATCGCAAACAGCCGTGCCGAGAAGATGAGAGAGGATGTATTGGCAAAGAATGCCAGCATGACGCTGGACAAGCTCTTCTCCCAGATTCAGGAAGGCGAGACCAAGGAACTGAACCTGATTATCAAGGCGGACGTACAGGGTTCCGTCGGTGCTATCATCTCCTCTCTGGAGAAGCTGGATACACCGGATGTTCGAATCAACGTGGTTCATTCCGGCGTAGGTACCGTCACCGAGTCCGACGTAATGCTGGCGGAGACATCCAATGCCATCATTATCGGATTTAACGTTCGTCCGACCACGGCCGTAACCAACCAGGCGGCGGATGCGGATGTTGAAATCAGAACATACCGTGTCATCTACGATATCATCGACGAAATTTCCGACGCGATGAAGGGTATGCTGGATCCGGAATTCCGGGAAGAAATTCTGGGTAAGGCAGAAATCCGTGACACCTTCCGCGTACCGAACGTGGGAACTGTCGGCGGTGCCTATGTTACAGAAGGAAAGATTCAGCGGAATGCACAGATTCGTCTGGTACGGGATGGCATCGTAATCCACGAAGGCACCATCTCCTCTCTGAAGAGATACAAGGACGATGCCAAGGAAGTGGCAACCGGTTACGAATGCGGTCTGGGAATCGAGAACTACAACGATATCAAACCGGGCGATACGCTGGAATGCTTCACAATGGTAGAGGTTGAAAGATAATTATGGGTAGAAATCATCGAATTGGACGGGTTTCGGAAGAGATTAAAAAGAGCATCAGCAAGCTGCTGGTGAACGGAATCAAGGATCCGAGACTGAACTCGAGAATTATCACCATTTCCGGTGTGGATGTCACTGCGGACGGCAGTTTCGCCACGGTGTACATCACACCGCTGACCCTCGCAGATGAGGACAAAGAAGCAGTGAACAAGGAAGTTCTGGAAGCCTTTAATCGGGCAAAGGGAACCTTCAAGAAGAACATCGGAAAGGACATCAAGATGCGCCACGTGCCGGAATTGATTTTCAAAATCGATTCCTCCATGGATTACGGACGGCACATCGATGCGCTGATTGATGAAATTCACAACGAGAACTAATATGAAGAATTCATACAAAGAGATAGCAGAAAAATTGGCAGGATTGGATCACATCGTGATTCTTCCGCACGTAAACATGGATGGCGATGCCTTGGGCTCGTCATCCGCTCTTTGCGTTGCGCTGAAATCCATGGGTAAGAATGCGGTAATCGTCACCGACGAGGCGACACCGGCGAATCTGGACTTTCTGGCGAGGAATTTGATTGTTTCCCAGCCGGACTTCCGGCCGGAAATGGCCATCATGGTGGATTGCAGCGGAATGAACCGCATTCCGGGGCGAGAGGAAATCTTTGAGACGGCCCCGGTAAAAGCAGTGATTGACCACCATGGGGTGACCGGAGAACAACCGAATTTTGATTTTGGCCGAATCGAACCGGACTCGGCGGCAACGGGAGAGATGATTGAGCTTTTGATTGAAGCGATGAATGTGGAAATCGATCTTCCGATGGCGGAGGGTATTTTTACCGCAATCACCACGGATACCGGGAATTTTCAGCATGCCAATACCACTGCGCGTACCCACGAAATGGCGGCGCAGCTGCACCGGGTGTCGGGGTTCAATTGCAAGAAAATCAGCAACCTGATTTATAACCGCAATTCCCTGCGGTCCATTCGGCTGCATTCCCTGGTGATGAGCAGTATTCAGCTGTTCGGTGAGGACAAGGTGGCCGTGGCCGCCGTGACACAGGAAATGCTCCGGGAGACCGGGTGCGAATTGAGCGAAGCGGAAGGTTTTGTGCAGGACATTATGAGCGTGGACGGCATCGAGGTGGGATGCCTGCTGAAGGAAGCGGAACCGGCGGTGATTCGATGCAGTCTCCGTTCCCGGTCCCATATCAACGTGGCGGAAGTGGCCGGTGCCTTGGGCGGCGGCGGACACGTTCTGGCGGCGGGCTGCCGAATCCGGAAACCGCTGGATGAGGCGAAGTCGATTATTACAGAGAAGTTAGTGGAGCAAGTGGAGAAAGATCAATAATATGTTTGAAAACGGAATCCTGAATATCAATAAGCCGGAGGGCTGGACCTCCCAGGATGTGGTGGCAAAACTTCGGGGACGGCTTCACATTCGCCGTGTGGGGCATACCGGAACGCTGGATCCCATGGCGACGGGAGTGCTTCCGGTGTGTTTTGGGAAGGCGACTCGGATTATCGAATATTACGATGACGATTTTAAGACCTACGAAGCGGAAATGAAGCTGGGAATGGTGACAGATACTCTGGACATCACCGGCACGGTACTGGAGACGAAACCGGTGGATGTGTCGGAAGAGGATGTAATTCAGACGATTGATTCTTTTAGGGGATGGATCACCCAGATTCCGCCGAAGTATTCCGCACTGAAGTTGAACGGGAAGCCACTGTACAAATACGCCCGAGAAGGGGTAGAGGTGGAAATCAAATCCCGGAAAATCTATGTGGAGGACATTCAGCCGGTGGAAGTGAATTTGGGAGAGAACCGGATTCTCTTTCGGGTGACCTGCTCCAAGGGAACATATATCCGCACCATCTGCGATGATATCGGGAAAAAATTGGGCTGCGGCGGCACCATGACCGCCCTTCAGCGAATCCAATCCGGTTGTTTTCGGGTGGAAGACGCGCGGACGCTTCCGGAGATTTTGGAGATGACCGATGAGGAGCTGGAGCGCTGCGTGATTCCCATGGATGAAACGTTGGTGCACTTGGGCAGAATCGAACTGAAGAGCATGGAGTCCGTGCCGTTCTATTACAATGGTCGGGAGATTGATACCGGATACGTGAACGTGCTTGCATCGCCTGCAGTTCCGGAGGCGATGCAGAAGGAGTCCCGCTTGGGGGATAAATACCGGGTGTACGACCCGGAAGGAAAGTTCCTGGGAATTTCTTCCCTTCGGGAGAATACGTTATATCCGGAGAAGGTGATACGATAAGATGAAAGTAATACGTTCATTAGACGATGTTAAGATAGATGGGCAGACGGTGGTAGCACTGGGCAATTTCGACGGGGTTCATATCGGCCACCGGGAGATTCTCCTGAGTGCGGTACGAAAAGCAAAGCGGAACAACTGGACGCCGGTATGCTTTACCTTTTCCACGCATACCCGCAAAGAGGTGAGCCTCATCTGTACCGAGATGGAGAAAATGGCACTGCTTCAGTCCCTGGGGATTGAGGTTGTGGTGGATATTCCATTTGACGAGAGAATTCGAAATACCTCTGCAGAGGATTTTATCCGGCGCATTCTGGGAGAGACCCTGCATGCGGCAGCAGTGTGCTGCGGATTCAATTTTCGGTTCGGAAAGAAAGCGGCCGGGGATGTGGATTTGATGCAAAGCCTGGGCCGGGACCTGGGAATGGAGGTTCTGGTGAATGAGCCGGTGTACGTTGATGATATGGTGGTCAGCTCCACCTTGGTTCGCCGACTGATTACGGAAGGGGATATGGAACGGGCATCGGTTTGCCTGGGCCGGAACTTCTACTGCACCGGAAAGGTGATTCCCGGCAAGCAGCTGGGGGGCCGAATCGGTTTCCCGACGGCCAACGTGGTGTTCGAAGCCTACCGAATCGCGCCGCCCAACGGGGTCTATTACACATTGGCGGAAATCGACGGCGTCAAATATCCGGGGATTACCGATGTGGGGGTAAAACCAACAGTCGGGGAATTTGAGAAATCCATCGAGACCCACGTGTACGGACTGAATCGGGATTTGTACGGTAAAAATATCCGGATTGAGTTCTTGAAGTGGGAGCGGCCGGAGATGAAATTCGGTTCCGTAGAAGAGCTGCGGGAGCGGATTGCGTCGGATTGTGAAAAGGGGCGGCAGTACCATCGGGCGCACGGATTCCCGGAACTGTAAGCAGGGAGAGATCCCGAAAATACTTTTAGCAGGAGTTAAATTATAGATGATACAGGAAATCGGCGATAGAATATTTGATAATCACTACAGACCGGACATTCGGATGCGGGCAGAGGATGAGCTGTTTCTCTTCGATGAGAAGAGCGGCGAAATCGGCATGAAGGAGTCCGAGGACGGAATGCTGGAGATTCCAAAAGCGGGAGATGCAGGTCTTACGGAAGAGGAGTGCGTCTACCTGTTCTCCATTGACGATACCCGGTTCTTTATGCCAAAGAGCGAATGCAGCGTTTCCCTGCCGGCGGGCTACGAGTATCGGTCTCCTCGGGTTCTCCGAAAGGGAAAACCGAAAGACCTGTGCTTTGCGGCCATGACGGCAGGGCACCTGAACGCGTGGTACAAAAACAATCGGATGTGCGGAAGATGCGGAACCCGGACGGAATACGGCGAGAAGGAACGCTTGATGCGCTGTCCGAAGTGCGGAAATCTTATTTTTCCCCGAATTAACCCGGCGGTAACGGTGGCGGTAACCCATGAGGATAAGCTGCTGGTATCCCGTTACAACGGCAGAAAGCAGACCAACTTGTATGCACTGATTGCCGGCTTCGTGGAAATCGGGGAGTCCGCAGAGGAATGCGTGGCCCGGGAGGTCATGGAAGAAGTGGGACTCAGGGTCAAGAACATCCGATACTACGGATCCCAGCCGTGGGGTTTTGCGGGAAACTTGCAAATCGGCTACACCGCAGAGGTGGACGGGGACGACCGCATCGTCCTGGACCGCGAGGAGCTGGAAACCGCTTTCTTCATTTCCCGAGAGGAACTGGAAATGAACCCGGTTCGGCCTGCGCTGACACAGGAAATGATTGAAGCGTTCCGGTTGGGGAAGATTCGGTAGAGGAAAGGAGGAGTAATTACAAAGTATAGGTAATTGCACGATAACGTGACTAAGCGAAACCTTTTGATAGTTCTGGTAATGTTTGGATGCCTTATCCCAATCCTAGGTATCCTTGGAGGCACCGGAGTGATACAAAACGGAATATTATTGTCATCTTTAATAAAAGTACTCTTAGTTTGTATTTTTGTTGTTGCAGGAATTTATTTTTTCAAATTTAAAAATTGTAGTTATCCCATGCTTGCGGCAATAGTTGCTGCATTCGCTTGTGCGTTTGCACTTGTTGTAAAGTGAAGAGCTTTTTTCTCCGTCATGTCCCGCCAATACGACCCAGATGTTCGGTCTGTCGACGCCAAAGACTGAAAGACCCTGCATCCGTAATGCAATCTCATCTTCAGGATTGCATTACGGATGCAGGGCCTTACCTTTTGCCCCAGAAGCGACCAAGACTTGGTGCAAGAAAGCCTGGAAACGCATTGATTGCGTCGACAATGCACCAAGTCCCCCGGGAGAATTTCCCCGAAAGCGACCAAGACTTGGTGCAAGAAAGTCGGGAAACGCATTGATTGCGTCGACAATGCACCAAGTCCATCGAGGAAAATGCCTCGGAACCGGCTGAGACTTGGTGCAAGAAAGCCTGGAAAGGCATTGATTGCGTCGGCGATGCACCAAGTCCCCCAGAAGAATTGCCTCGGAAGCGACCAAGACTTGGTGCAAGAAAGCCTGAAAACGCATTGATTGCGTCGGTAATGCACCAAGTCCCCCGGGAGAATTGCCTCGGAAGCGACCAAGACTTGGTGCAAGAAAGCCTGGAAACGCATTGATTGCGTCGGTAATGCACCAAGTCCATCGAGGAAAATGCCTCGGAATCGGCGGGGACTTGGTGCAAGAAAGCCTGGAAAGGCTATTCGATGCTCTTCAAGGACTCCGTCATGCTGATGTTCTCCAGCCGTCGGGACATGGCAATGCTCACGATGAAGGCAAAGACGAAGGTGAGAATCACTGCCAGAGCGTAGCTGAATCCGGTGATCCGAGTATCGAAGGAAATCAGATCTATGTTAATCCGGCTGATGATGAATCCCAGAAGAATCCGCCCCAGTCCCAAGCCCAGCAGAGCACTGATTCCGGTGAGAAAAATGTTCTCCCGGAAGACGTAGGCGGCGGTTTCGCCTTTTCGGAAGCCCAGCACCTTGATGGTGGCAATCTCCCGGATTCGCTCGGTGATGTTGATATTGGTCAGGTTGTACAGCACGATGAAGGCCAGTGCGCCGGCGGAGAGAACCACCACCAGAACGATAGCATTCAAACTCTTCATCATGTTGTTGACCCGGTCCCTCATATCTATGTTGATGGATACCGCGGCCACCTCATCCCGCTTGAGAAGTTTGGTGGCGGATTGGTGCACGGACTTGTCGCTGCCGGTGGCAGTGCGAACCATGGCGGATTTGATGGATGCCGCGGTTCCGAACAGGTCTCGGTAGGTATCCGGTGTGATGTACACGTAGTTGTAGATGTAGTTTTCGCAGATTCCGCTGATTTTCACCTTGCCTTGGTGATAATCATCGTCCCGGAGGGTGATTTCATCTCCCACGGAGAGATTGTAGTTGCGTGCCAGCTTCTTACAGATGACCGCCTGACCTTTACCCGGATAGGAAATGGATTTGCCGGCGTGGTTGTGGAGATCCACGAACTGCCGGAAACCCTTGGATTCCGCCGCAATCAGGGTGATGGATTTTACCTGATCGCCGTGGAGGATGTCGGCACTGTTTTTATGGACAAAGAGAATATCCTTGTAGGCGCCGTCGTTATTCTTGCGGAATGTCTTTTGCTTTTCGGCGGTCATGTTTTTATCGAACGTCACATCGTAATCGTATTTCTGGATTTCGTCGAACTGGAAATTCACCACATTCTGGATGGAATCCCGAATGCCCAGACCGGCCACCAGAAGGGCGGTGCAGCCGCTGATGCCGATGAGCATCATGAGAAAACGTTTTTTGTAGCGGAAGATATTCCGGAAGGTGACTTTCTGAAGGAAGCTGAACCGGTTCCACAGAAATCCGATTCGTTCCAAAAGAATTCGTTTTCCGTTCTTCGGTGCCCGAGGCCGAATCAGCTGTGCCGGGACTTCTCGGAAATCCCCCAGACAAGGAAGCAGAGTGGCACTGACGGCGCAAAGCAGGGAAACCCCCACCGCCGCAGCGGACAGCTTCGGGCTGAGTACGTATTTAAGGTTGGCATTGAAGTCGTACATCATGCCGTAGGCTTTCCAGATCACCTTCGGGAAAATATAAGCGCCGGCGAAAAGTCCGGTAACGGCGCCCAATAGGGAAGCACTGCAGGAATAGAACAGGTATTTTCCGATGATGGAAGAATTGCTGTATCCCAGTGCCTTCAGCACACCGATTTCCGTCCGCTGGGCATCCACCATTCGGGTCATGGTGGTCATGCACACCAGGGCGGCGACCAGGAAAAAGAAAATCGGGAAGACCTTGCAGATTCCGTCTACGATGGAGGAATCGCTGTCGAAACATGCGTATCCTGTATTGGTATTTCGGTCTAGCACGTAGGTATCCGCTTTATCGATTTCGGCAATTTTCTTCTTACCGTCGTCCAGCTTCTCCTTGGCATCCGCCAATTTATCTTCTGCCTCGCGGAATTCCTTGTTGACCGTGGCAACGGCTTCGTTATATTTCGTGAAGCCTTTTTTCAGTTCCTGATTGCCCGCCTTGATTTTCCCTTTGCCTTTCTTCACCAGTAGAAGACCATCTTGGATCTTCCGCTTCTGCCCCTGAAGCTGCTGCTTCTGCGCCAGAAGCCGATCCACCGGCGCGCCTGCCGCCTTGCTCTGTTCGATAGCGGCGTTCACCTGCCGAATTCCTCTGTCTACCTTCTTCAGATTGGATTTCAGAGATTTTTCCTTGCTGTTCAGCTTCTTGCTCTTCTTCTGAAGCTTCGCCTTGTTGTTCGTCAGCTTCTGATGGTTGTCCCGGAGCTTCTGTTGGGTGTCCGCCTTTTCTTTTAGGAAATCGTTATAATTCTTCTCGTACTTGGCTTTGTTCTTTTCCCATTTTCGAGTGGCTTTGGCCACAATATCCTTGTATCGAATTTCCGCCCGCTCTTCAAGAATATCCTCCATTCCGGCATTGTTGGCATCGATATAATTCTTGTACTTCTTGGAGTAAATCGGGTAGTTCTTCTTCAGCTTCACGTCAATCCGGGTGAAAACATCCGTATCAAAAGCATCCCGGTTCATATACACGAAGCCGGAAACCTTTCCATCGCCCAAGGAGGTGGTACCCCGCTCAAAGTTCAGGTACACCGGCGAGGTGACGGTGCCCACCACCTTCAACTCCTTCCGATAAAACAAATTTCGGGTACTCTTGCTGTTCCGGGGGGAGATCACGATTTTCTTTCCAATCAGGTCATTTCCAAGGTTGTGATCCACCACGCATTCATCCTTGGCTTTCGGCAGACGTCCCTTCATCAGGTGGATGGTATTGACCTTTGAGGTGATGGAATGGAAGCGGAGCACCTTATCGGATGCTTGCCCTTCGTAGTGAAAGAGTACGTCTTCCGTGACGGAACCTTCCGCCGCTTCCACCTCATTCTGCCCGGCGACGGCATCTACATCCTTTTCCGTTAACCCAAGGGTGGACTGAAGCTGATAGTCGTACATCTTGTTTTTCTTCAAGTATTCATTGGCAGTAGCCACCATGGCTGGTTTGGTGGATTTCAGACCGCAGAAAAACCCCACGCCAAGCATGACGATTGCCAGGATGGCCAAATATCTTCCCAGACTGGAACGTATTTCTCGCAATGTTGATTTTTTCAGCATTTTTCTGTCCTACCATTCTATGTCTTCCACCGGGGTGATGTGCTCATTCTTCTCTACCGAAGAGATGTGTCCATTTTTGATGTGGATAATTCGATCGGCCATAGCGGTGAGGGCGGTGTTGTGGGTAATGATGACCACCGTCATGCCCTGCTGCCGGCTGGTATCCTGAAGCAGTTTCAGGATGGACTTTCCCGTGTTGTAATCCAGCGCACCGGTAGGTTCATCGCACAGCAGAAGTTTCGGATTCTTCGCCAGCGCCCGGGCGATGGCCACCCGCTGCTGCTCGCCGCCGGAGAGCTGGGCCGGAAAGTTCCCCAGGCGGTCCTTCAGTCCCACCTTTGTCAGTGTTTCTTCCGCATCCAAAGGATCCCGGCAAATCTGAGTGGCCAGGGATACATTCTCCAGAGCAGTGAGGTTTGGAATCAAATTATAGAATTGGAAGACGAAACCGATTTCGTATCGGCGGTAGTCCGTCAGTTCCCGCCGGCTGTACCGGGAAATATCCTTTCCGTCCAGAAGAACCTGTCCGTCGGACAGGGTATCCATACCTCCCAGGATGTTCAGCAAGGTGGTTTTGCCGGCGCCGGATGCCCCTACAATGACACAAACTTCGCCTTTCTCTATTTCAAATGTGGCGTCGTGGAGAGCTTCAATCAGCACCTCCCCCATGCGGTACACCTTCTTTACATTTTTGAATTCAACATAGGATCCCATAGGCGATCTCCTTCCTTTGTACGTATATGGTAGCATAGCGCGGTGGTCATCGCTACCGGAAATCGATGACGGACGAATGATTTTTTTATTCGGCTTTCCGGGGCAGCGAGCGCGAACTTTTCCGGAGCGCGGGCCGGCCGGTGATGATTTCCGGGGTAGTGGTTCGCGCTCGGAAACGGAAAACAAAGGCTTAGAGGAGAGGCGAGCGCGAACCATGCCGGAAGGAGTCACTGATATAGGAAATTTAAAAAGGAAAAAACATTGCAAAAAAAGTGAAGAACCAAAAAAGTGAAGAACCAAAATAATCCCTGCGGAGCGAGTCCACAGGGATGGTTCGTGCCTTCAAACGGGTCCGACCGGAATTTATTTGCCCAGTTCAATCATGCGGTCAATCGGTCTCTTGGCATCCCGAATCAATTCGTCGGAAAGCAGAATCTCTTCGCCGCCTTCACCCAGCAGTGCGTTGTATATGTCGTACAAGGTGGTAATCTTCATGTTATGACATACGCAGCGGTCGGAGAGAAGGTAGAACTTCTTATCCGGACATTCGAACTGGAGGTGCTGCACGATGCTGCTCTCCGTGCCGATGATGAATTCTTTGCAATCGCTTTCCTTCGCGTAGTTCATGATTCCGGTGGTGCTTCCGGCATAATCCGCCTGTTCGGTGACCGATGCGCGGCATTCCGGATGAACCAGAACCTTGGCTTCCGGATGCTTCTCCCGAGCAATCCGAACGTCGGTCGGGGTGATGTTCATATGAGTGGAGCAGCCGCCCTGGAAGAACTTGAAATTCTTCTCCGGGAGCTGTTTTGCGACCCATGCGCCCAGGTTGCAGTCCGGGATGAACAGGATGTCCTTCTCCGGCATATTCTTCAGAATCTTAACGGCAGAGGAAGAGGTGACCACAACGTCCACGGCGGTCTTCAGCTCCGAGGTGGTGTTGATGTAAGCGACGGTGGCATATCCCGGATTTTCTTTCTGCATCTCCAGAACCTTATCCCGGTCCATCTGCAGCGCCATGGTGCATCCCGCCAGGTCGTTGGCCAGGAGAACCTTCTTCTCCGGGGAAAGAACCTTAACGGTTTCTGCCATGAAGCGAACGCCGGCCATGATAACGGTCTTCTGAGGCGCCTTCGCTGCCTGTACGCTGAGGCCGTAGGAATCGCCGACGTAGTCCGCAATTTCCCAGATATCGTGGCTCTGGTAGGCGTGGGCCAGGATGCAGACATCCTTCTCCTTCTTCAGTTCAATAATTCGATCCTGTAATTCTCTTGTATTCATAACCTTATTTCCTTTCAGATTGTCCTATTCATTATAGTGACTGTATATTTACATGTCAAGACAGCAGTAAAATTTTTTATTTACAACTGTCTTGTCACCTGAAAGAATATGTGTTATACTTCATCACTGATAAAGGTTTGTTGTTAATGGAAGGTTGAAAACAACGGAACATAAGGAAGAAGGTTTAATAATGAAGACAGAAGTATTAATCGTCGGCAGCGGCTGCTCCGGACTGTACTGTGCACTGCAGCTTCCTCGAGACAAGGAAATCACCCTGATTACCAAAGCCGATCTGGAAAGCAACGATTCCTACCTGGCACAGGGCGGAATCTGCATGTTGAAGGACGACGAGGACTACGACAGCTATTTTGAAGATACCATGAAAGCCGGACACTACGAGAACGACCGGGAGTCCGTGGACATCATGATTCGTTCCTCGCAGGACGTGGTTCAAGATCTCCTGGAATACGGTGTTCGTTTCCACCGGGACGAGAACGGCGAATTGGATTTCACCCGGGAGGGCGCCCACTCGGATAAAAGAATCCTCTTTCACGAGGACATCACCGGCAAGGAAATTACCAGCAAGCTTTTGGCGCAGGTAAAAAAACTTTCGAACGTAAAGCTGATGGAATACACCACCATGGAAGATCTGATTACAAAGGACAACACCTGCTACGGCGCGGTGGTTCGGAAGAAGGACGGCACGCTGGAGACCATTCAGGCGGACTGCACCGTACTGGCCACCGGCGGAATCGGCGGAATTTATCGCCATTCCACCAACTTCCGTCATCTCACCGGCGATGCATTGGCCATCGCCATTCGCCACGGAATTGAACTGCAGGACATCAACTACGTGCAGATTCACCCGACCACATTCTATTCCAAGGATGATAAGACCAGAAGCTTCCTGATTTCGGAATCCGTTCGAGGAGAGGGCGCAAAGCTCTACGGAAAGAACATGGAGCGTTTCGCCAACGAGCTTCTGCCGAGAGATCTGCTGTCCCAGAAAATTCACGAACAGATGGAAAAGGACGGAACAGAACACGTATGGGAAGACCTGCGACCGATTCCACACGACGTGCTGGAAAACCACTTCCCGAACATCGTGGAGCACTGCAGAGAAGCGGGATATGACGTGTTCAAGGAGTGCATCCCGGTGGTTCCGGCGCAGCACTATTTCATGGGCGGAATCAAGGTAGATCACGAGAGCAGAACCACCATGAACCAGCTGTATGCCGTGGGCGAAACCGCTTGTAACGGCGTGCACGGAAAGAATCGTCTGGCCAGCAATTCCCTGTTGGAGAGCCTGGTGTTCTCCAAGAGAGCGGCTCAGGATCTGGTGGAGCACTATTCTGAGTTCAAGGGAAATGATGAAGTGGTGACCAACACGGATCTGAAGAAGTATGAGGATCGGGAGACCATGGAGAAGGAGAACATCCGCCTGGTGGCAGCGGCCATTGAGAAGGCAAACGGCGGAACGCCGATAAATTCCGAGTACCGCCACGTATAATGGCGGAAGCGTCGGAAACGTATGGAGAGCGAAATTTGTTTTTATCGGAAGAGAGGAAATAAAATGTTTGATAGAGCGACAATGGAGCTGAACGTGGAGCCGCTGATTCTCGGCGCGCTGCGGGAGGATATTACCAGTGAAGATGTGTCCACCAACTGCATCATGCGGGACAAGTGCCCGGGGAACGTGGAGCTGATCTGCAAGCAGGACGGCGTGATCTGCGGTCTGCAGGTTTTTGAGCGGGTATTCACTCTGCTGGATCCGGAGACGGAGGTTGTCACTTACGTGAAGGATGGCGATAAGGTGGAGAAGGGTCAGAAGCTGGCGGACATTCGGGGGGATATCCGGGTGCTGTTGTCCGGCGAGCGGACGGCGCTGAACTATCTGCAGCGCATGAGCGGCGTGGCGACCCATACCCGTCAGATTGCGGACCTGCTGGAGGGAACCGGCATTCGCCTGCTGGATACGCGGAAGACTACTCCGAACAACCGGGTTTTTGAGAAGTACGCGGTGCGAATCGGCGGCGGATGCAACCATCGGTACAACCTTTCCGACGGCGTGATGCTGAAGGATAACCATATCGAGGCGGCCGGCGGCGTGGCGAAGGCGATTGCAATGGCCAAGGAGTATGCGCCTTTCGTTCGGAAAATCGAAGTGGAAGTGGAGAATCTGGAGATGACCCGGGAGGCGGTAAATGCCGGAGCGGATATCATCATGCTGGATAACATGGACCACGACACGATGGCAGAGGCCATTGGAATCATCGACGGCAGAGCGGAAATCGAGATTTCCGGCAATGTGGATGAGGCGAAGGTGGAGATGATTCGGGACCTGAAGGTGGATTACGTATCCAGCGGTGCACTGACTCACTCGTCCCCGATTCTGGACCTGTCGCTGAAGAATATGAGAAGAATATAGGACCCGGAAAACGTGGGAAGAATGAGTTGGAGAACAGGGGGTAAAAAATCGGAATGAAAACGGCGGAACGAAGAGATGCAATCATTAAAAAACTAAAAAACAGTGCGGAACCCCTGTCCGGAGCGGCGTTGGCGCAGGAACTGGGCGTCAGCCGGCAGGTCATCGTTCAGGATATTTCCATCCTTCGGGCCCAGGGAAATGAGGTGCTGTCCACCAATCGGGGATATGTGCTTCAGCACTCGGAGGAAGCCAGCCGGGTGTTCAAGGTGATTCACACGGAGGAGGAGATTCGGAAGGAATTCTCCATCATCGTGGATTGCGGCGGACGAATCCGGGATGAGTTTGTATACCATAAGGTGTACGGAACCATGCGGGGGGAATTGAATATTCGCTCTCGGCTGGATATCGAGAACTACCTAAAACAAATTCGGGAAGGTCAATCCCGTCCGCTGATGCGGGCGACCTCCGGGTATCACTATCATACCGTTACGGCGGAAAGCCGGGAGATTCTGGATATGATTCAGAATAAGCTGGAAGAGTGCGGTTTTCTGGCGCCGCTGCAGGATTATGAGCCGGTGAACTTCCGGAGCCAGTCGTCGTTGTAGGGGAGACTTCTTGATTCCGGACAAGCTGGATTTGGCGATTGCATGAATGCTGCTTTTATGGTAAAATCAGGCAGTACTATGTAAGTCGAAGCGTTGTGAATGTTCTATTTGCAACGCTTTTAATATGTTTGCATTCACGAGAGAAAGGAACACACATGTTAGACGTAATAAATGTAAGCGTGAATTTCAGCGGACAGCCGCTGTTCAAGGATGTTAATCTGAAATTCACACCGGGAAATTGCTACGGCGTCATCGGCGCCAACGGTGCGGGCAAATCCACATTCCTGAGAGTCCTCTCCGGAAATCTGGAGCCGACCACCGGAGATGTGGCCATCAAGAAGGGGGCCAGAATGTCGGTTCTGAAGCAGGACCACTTCGCCTACGATGAATACACCGTTCTGGACACCGTAATTATGGGAAACAAGCACCTTTATGACGTAATGAAGGAAAAGGATGCCCTGTACATGAAGCCGGATTTCTCCGATGAGGACGGAATCCGTGCGGCAGAGCTGGAAGGGGAGTTCGCTGAGATGGACGGCTGGGAAGCGGAGTCCAACGTGAGCCGCCTGATTCAGGGGCTGGGACTCTCCAACGATATTCTCTATTCTCAGATGAGCACGCTCACCGGTAAGGAGAAGGTGAAGGTTCTCCTGGCGCAGGCGCTGTTCGGCAATCCGGACATCATCCTCCTGGACGAGCCGACCAACCACCTGGACATCAAGGCCATCAACTGGCTGGAGGACTTCCTGCTGGATTACGAGGGTACGGTCATCGTGGTATCCCACGACCGTCACTTCCTGAATACGGTCTGCACCAACATCGTGGACGTGGACTACGGCAAAATCAAAATGTACGTGGGCAACTACGAGTTCTGGTACGAATCCAGCCAGATGGTTCAGAAGATGATTCGGGATCAGAATAAGAAGAATGAAGATAAAATCAAAGAACTGCAGACCTTTATTCAGCGGTTCTCCGCCAACAAGTCCAAATCCAAGCAGGCCACTTCCCGCCGGAAGCTGCTGGACAAGCTGTCCGTAGAGGAAATGCCGGCATCCTCCAGACGGTATCCGTTCGTTGGTTTTACCATGGATCGAGAAGCGGGTAAAGACATCCTGACGGTAGACGGAATCAGCAAGACCATCGACGGCGTAAAAGTACTGGACAACGTATCCTTCATGGTGGGCCGGGAGGATAAAATCGCTTTCGTCGGTGAGAACGAAATTGCCAACACCACCCTGTTCAAGATCCTCATGGGCGAGATGGAGCCGGACGAAGGTTCCTTTAAATGGGGTGTAACCATCACAAAGTCCTACTTCCCGATGGACAACTCGGAGTTCTTCAACGACTGCGAGCTGAACATGATTGACTGGCTGGGTCAGTACACTTCCGAGACCACCGAAACCTTTATGAGAAGTTTCTTAGGCAAGATGCTGTTCTCCGGGGATGATGTGTACAAGCAGGTAAAAGTACTCTCCGGAGGAGAGAAGGTGCGGTGCATGCTGTCCCGGATGATGCTCTTCGGATCCAACTTCCTGGTGCTGGATCAGCCAACCAACCATTTGGATCTGGAATCCATCACTGCCGTGAACGATGGGTTGAAGGCGTTCAAGGGAAATATTATCTTTGCGTCCCATGACCACGAGTTCATCAGCACGGTTGCCAACCGGATTATGGAAATCGACGGGGAAGGCCACCTTACGGATAAGCTGTGCACCTACGATGAGTATGTGGAAATGCAGGCATAGAGGATATAAGGATATAGCAGAGGAATAAAGAAATAGAGAAACCCCTGCAGCGGTTCGGAACCGCTGCAGGGGTTTTTGCTCCCCGAAACGAAGGCATAAGGATTTGCGGGCAGGGGGGAGCAAAGAGGCCGGCCGGTGTGCGGGCGAAAATGCATTTAGAGGCCGGCAATTGTGTGAAGATTTTGCTCCCCGAAACGAAGGCATAAGGATTTGCGGGCAGGGGGGAGCAAAGAGGCCGGCCGGTGTGCGGGCGAAAATGCATTTAGAGGCCGGCAATTGTGTGAAG
>NZ_JAQXUZ010000006.1:0-23652 GCF_029224645.1 Mogibacterium kristiansenii | reverse complement strand
AAATAAGGAAAATCCGGTGATTATAGCAGAGAGGATACACCTGTTCCCATCCCGAACACAGAAGTTAAGCTCTCCAGCGCTGAAGATACTTGGCGGGAAGCTGCCTGGGAAATTAGGAAGTCGCCGGTTTTTTCTTTTTTTAGAAAATATATGAATGATGAAGGAACAGCACCGAGCCTTTCGGCCGGCGCTGTTTCTTATATTATATGAAGATTTGAAAAATCGTTGCTAGTATTAGATAGAAATGATATAGTAGATATGATAATTTGTAAGTGATTAAATGAAAAATATTTCAATAAGTGCTTTTTAAAGGGAGAGAAACATCATGAAAACAGTGACACTGGGAAATACGGAAATCACCGTCCCACAGAATGCCTTTGGTGCGCTGCCGATTCAGCGGGTATCCGAGGAGGAAGCGGTGAAGCTTCTTCGGGAAGCGTATCACGGCGGCATGAGATTTTTCGATACTGCCCGGGCATACTCGGACAGTGAAGAGAAGGTGGGAGCTGCTTTTGGGGAAGGAAGCCTTCCGGGAGGCGATTCCATTCGCAATCACGTGTACATCGCCACCAAGACCGCAGCCAAAACGCCGGAAGATTTTTGGAAGGACTTGGAGACTTCCCTGGCAAATCTGAAGACGGATCACGTGGATATTTATCAGTTCCACATGGTGGATCAGTGCTGGAGACCGGGAGACGGAAGCGGAATGTATGAATGCATGCAGGAGGCCAAGGCCCAGGGGAAGATTCGCCATATCGGCGTGACCGCCCACAAAATCAAGGTGGCCATGGAATGCGTGGAGTCCGGTCTGTACGAGACCATGCAGTTCCCCTTCAGCTATCTGAGCTCGGAGCAGGAGCTGGGGCTGGTGAAGAGCTGCAAAGAGCACAACGTGGGTTTTATTGCCATGAAGGGTTTGGCCGGTGGGCTGATTAACCGGGCCGATGCGGCGATGGCGTTTACGCAGCAGTTCGACAACGTCCTTCCAATCTGGGGCATCCAGCGGGAATCGGAGCTGGCAGACTGGCTGTCATTTTTTGAAAGCGGCGATGCCGCGATGACGGAGGAACTCCGGGAGTTTATCGACGGGGAAAAAGAAGAACTGTCCGGCGAGTTTTGCCGGGGATGCGGATACTGCCTGCCGTGTCCGGTGGGAATCAAGATCAACAACTGCGCCAGAATGTCCCTGATGATTCGGCGGGCGCCATCCGAGGCATGGCTGACGGAAGAGTGGCAGGAGAACATGAAGCAGATTGAGAACTGCATGGAATGCCGCCAGTGCGTAAGCCGCTGCCCGTACAATCTGGATACGCCGGAACTGCTGAAGCGAAATTATGAGGATTACAAGAAAGTTCTAGCCGGTGAAATCAGCGTAAAGTAAGGAGCGAAGATGGCATATTTTAATTTTTCGGAAATTGACAATACCACTGCAGAACCGGAACTGAAAATCTGCAGCGGAAACCTTTCGGACTACGATTGGTCTGATTTTACCCCGAGAAGATTCTTAGAGGAAGTGCAGAAGCGGTCGGATGAGGCGGAAATTTGTGCCGGTAAAAAGATGCCGGGCACTTTAGATGAGCTGCTGGCCGTGTGCCGGGAAAATCCGGCGGATGCGGTTCTGACGGAAAACTTGAAGGTGAAGGACATGTACTGCGGCCGGGAAACGGCGGAATTCTACACCAACAAGTACGACGGGGAAGGGTTCCGAATGATGGAACTGCGGTATTACGACTGCGATCCGGAATCGGATATTATTTTCTTTAAGTTCCCGTACACAGAGAAGCGGCAGTTCGCCTGCACCTTCGATGCGCGGATTTTTGTGAATAACCCGTTGACCTTTAACCGAATTCTTCGCCGGCTGTACGGATACAACGGACCGGTGCTGGTGTACGGCGAATGGGAGATGGCCGGGGGCTTGATGGCTTCCGTAGACAGCGACAACCAGATTATCAGATTGTAGACAGTGAGGGATATAATGGATTATAACTTGCAAAAGTATATTGCGTTCATAACGGCAGTGGACAATGGGAGCATTACCGGGGCGTCGGAGATTCTGAACTATTCTCAATCCGGAATCAGCCGGATGATTGGCGATCTGGAGAAGGATTGGCAGATGTCACTTCTGGAGCGGAACAAGTACGGCGTGGAACTCACTTCCGACGGCGTTCGACTGCTTCCGCAGATTCGGGCGGTGTGCAATGAGTTTCAGAAACTCACCACGGACGTGGAGGAGCTGCAGGGTTTGGAAACCGGTCTGATTCGAATCGGAACCATTTCCAGCGTGGCCACCCACGTGCTGCCGCCGGTAATTCAGAAATTCAAGAACGATTATAAGGGCGTGAAATACGAGTTGCTTCTGGGCGATTACAACGAAATTGAGGAATGGGTGCAATCCGGTCGCGTGGATATCGGATTCGTGCTGATGCCGACCAAAGACAGTTTCGATACGATTACCTACGGCACGGATGAGATGAAAATCGTACTGCCGAAGGATCACCCGTTGTGCGAGTATGAACGGATTCCGCTGGCAGAAATCGAGAAATATCCTTTTATCCTGCAGGAGAAGGACAACAATACCAGCAGCCGGGAATTTTTCCTGAAGAACGGAATCAATCTGAGGGTGGATTTTGCGACGTGGGACGACTATGCCATCATGTCCATGGTGGAAAGCGGACTGGGCATCAGCGTGCTTCCGGAACTGATTTTGAAGCGCTGCTCCTATGATATCGAAATCAAATCCCTGGAGGAACCGTTCATCCGGGAGATGGGGATCATCATGAAGGATCGGGAACGGCTTCCGATTGCGGTGAAGCGGCTGCTGAAATATTTGGTATAAAGACAACACAAAAAATGCTATGAATTGTCAGTGAGATGTGTTAAAATAAAAACAAGAAGGGTAGAAAATAGATAGGGGATTTGGACAGAGACACCTTTTAGTTGTTATAGTAGGAGGCAGTCATGGCATTTGAATTAAGAAAGTATACACATCCCGATTTTACCGAAGAGAAATTCGTAAACGCTCCTGACGCGACCTTGGTTGAGGCGCCGAGGGACGGCATCGCACCGGATAATTTCCATGCGCTGAGCATTTTCCCGGAGTATTTCAAGATTGACGGAAAATGGCTCATGGTGGAAGAGAGCCGGATGGACACCGTTCCGATGTTCGACGGTGAGAAGGTTCAGGCAGTGGAAGCGCGCAGATTGAAGGCGGGAGACCGGGTCATCTGCGGTCGCACCGAGAACTGCGAAGAAGGTATTTTTATGCACGCCAACGGATTCGATGAGAAAAGCGAAACCGGCGACACCTTCGCATTCCGAACCGGACGCTCCAGAGAGACGGCTTTCTCCAAGGACGTGGACGAAATCGTGGAGCTGCTGAAGCACGAGAAGGAGAACGGAAACGTGGTCTGGGTGCTGGGACCGGCATTTTCCTTTGACCTGAAGGCCCGCAAAGCCCTTTCCGCGCTGATTAACGCGGGATATGCGGACGCGGTGCTGGCCGGAAACGCGTTGGCGACCCACGATCTGGAGGGTGCTTACATGAATACGGCGCTGGGTCAGAACATCTACACCCAGCAGAACGCACCGAACGGTCACTACAACCATCTGGAACTGATCAACAAAGTGCGGGAGGCCGGTTCCATTCCGGAATTTATCGAGAAATACAACATCGATAACGGAATCATTTACACCGCAGTAAAAAAAGGAATTCCGGTTGTGCTGGGTGGATCCATTCGGGATGACGGACCGCTGCCGGAAGTATACGGCAACTGCTACGATGCACAGGATGCCATGCGGAACTGCGTGCGGAAGGCCACCACGGTAATTACCATGGCCACCATGCTTCATTCCATCGCAGTGGGCAACATGACACCGTCGTACCGCGTGATGGCGGACGGAACCGTGCGCCAGACCTATTTCTACATCTGTGATATCTCCGAATTCACGGTGAACAAGCTGGCGGACCGGGGAAGCTTGTCCTCCAAGGGCATCATCACCAATGTGCAGGACTTCGTGTGCAATATCGCCGACGGCCTGGGATTGGAATACTAAATATCGAAAACGACAACGAAAACGCCGCACCGAATCAAGGTGCGGCGCTTTTATTATGCAGTCACGCGCATGCGGTGGAATATAGTTTTTTTCTATATAAAAGAAATCCACTATAATTTCTTTAAATGCATGAATTATCACCAAAATATTGAAGCTGGATTTCACGGGTACTATAATAAAAATACAAAATGCTTTTCATAAATGTTAGGAGGAATTATGAAGAAGAGAAATGTTTTAGCTCTTGCTCTGGCTCTCGTAATGAGCGTTGGCATGA
The DNA here is from genome assembly GCF_029224645.1 of Mogibacterium kristiansenii. NCBI lineage: Bacteria > Bacillati > Bacillota > Clostridia > Peptostreptococcales > Anaerovoracaceae > Mogibacterium > Mogibacterium kristiansenii. Next base: position 19,325 of record NZ_JAQXUZ010000006.1, on the reverse strand, counting down.
GCTCCAGCGTGTTTGCTGCAACATGGAGCGGCAGTGCACCGAAGGAAAATGATGTTGAGAAAGTTACCTACAACTTCATGAACGAGACCAAGTCCGGTAAATACAAATTGGTAGATACTGCGACCCTGAAGAATTGGGTGGACAAGAAAGACAAGATGATTATCGTGGACACCATGCCGGCAGCCGCTTCTTACAACAAGCAGCACGTACCGGGTGCAATCAACTCTGTAGCACCGATGACCGAGAAGGAATACACTTCCGCAGAGAAGGCCGATCTGATGAAGCAGGTAAAGCCGCTGCTGTCAAAGAAGACCGTAAAGAAGACCACCTGGACCAAGGTTTCCAAGAAGACCTACAAGAAGCTGAAGAAGTCCAACAGAAAGACCAAGAAGAAAAAGAAGAAGGTATATTACTACAAGAAGGTTGTAAAGAAGTACGTTGTTGCGGACAAGAACACTAAGATCGTAGTATACTGCGGTCACATCGGATGCGCTCGTTCTCACGTTGCCGCTGCATACCTGGTTAAGCAGGGATACACCAACGTATATCGTTACGGCGGCGGAATCTCCGCGTGGGTAGATGCTGGAAACGGTGTTGAGAAGGTAGAGACTGCACCGGCAGCATAAAATAAGACTCTTTGAGTTTTGATATTTTAGACAAGAAGGGGGAGTTGGGGGTTCTCAGCTCTCCCTTTTCGCAACCTGTGTGTTTTTATTAAAGAAAGGAAATGCATATGTACACTCAGATCTCTTCCAAGAAGCGGATGACCGCGCTGCTGGTTGCTTTCGCGTTCTTGCTGGGGACATTCGCTGTGGGAACCGAAACCGTCTCGGCCGCATCGAAGCTGAAGGTCAGTCCGACCCACAAAACGGTCTACGTGGGCAGCAAGGTTACCATCAAAGCCAATAAGAAGGTGAAATGGTCGGTTTCCGGCAAAAAGAAGATCGCAAAGATCGTTTCGAAGAAATCCAAGAAGAATAAGAAGGTCACCGTCAAAGCGTACAAGGCCGGAACGGCTTATGTAAAAGCAAAATACGGAAAGAAGACAAAGAAAATCCGCATCACCGTTCGCAGCAAGGTTCCCACAAAGATCAATGTGGTCAGCACGGAGACCGGAATCGGTGTGGGCAATCACTGCACCGTTAAGGTGAAATCGGTATCGCCTTCCTATGCAAGCAAGTCTGTAACCTGGTCTTCCAGCAATACGAAGATTGCTACCGTAAATGCCTCCGGCCTGGTGAAGGGTGTAAAGCCGGGCGTTGCTACAATTACGGCAACATCCAAGATGAGCAAGGCCAAGAAGGGCTCCGTAAAGATTCGGGTACTGAAAACCCTGAGCGGAACGGTCACGATGACCACTTCCGTTACCGACGAGACCAAATTCCCGAAGGGAAAGGTAACCCGGGTATGGATTCCGGTGCCGCAGACGGACCGGGATCAGACCGTGGCACCTTCCACGATTCAATGCAAAGCAGAGAAGGCAACAGAGGGCCCGAAAGAGACTGTGGATTCCTCCGGCAATAAGGCATTCTATGTGGTATGGGACGAGAACACGGAACCGAAGGATCGGACCGCAACCCTTTCCTACAACATCTCCAGACGGGAAATCGTCCGCCCGGACAACCTGGCCGCTTTGGAGAAGGGAAAAGTAGATACGAAGGAAATGGCTCCGTACCTCAGAGAGAGCAAAAGAAGCGGTTCCCTGACCGACGGAATCGTGAAGGAAACGGCAGATAAAATCGTCAAGGACGCCAATGCAAAGACGGTATACCAGAAAGCCCAAGCCATCTATGAATGGGTCTGCGAGAACATCTCCCGGGATAACTCCAGACATACTCCGGGAATCGGCGCCGGCAACGCAGAGTACATTCTGAATCACCCGAACGAGGGCGGCAAGTGTACCGATACGAATTCCGTCTTCATTGCGCTGTGCCGATCAGCCGGCGTTCCGGCCAGAGGCGTCTACGGCCTGTCCCTGGATGAACTGAATGGAGAATCGGGAACATATATTCAGAAGTGCAAACCGCAGTACTACCTTCCGGGCTACGGCTGGGCGGAAGCGGATACCAGTGCAGTTCTGAAAGAAATCATCGGACATGAAGATGAGTATCGAAAAGCGGGTACACCGGAGATGAAGGAAGAATGGAAGAACATCAAGGATCGGTACTGGGGTAACGGCAGTGAGCAGTGGATTATGCTCTCTACCGGAGACGACATCGAACTGTCCCCGAGACAGAGCGCTACCACCGCCGAGGATCAATATCCGACGGACAAATATCCTGAAAAATGGCCGCAGCGTCTGGCCGGGCTGAACGACGACGGTACGCTGAACTACTTCGTCTATCCGTATGTGGAATACGACGGTCAATTCAACCATGCGTACAAGAAACTCGCAGCAGAGTATCCACATTTTACATTCAATTACACATTCGAAGAAGATACAGGATGCAACTGCTAGAATATTTCATCGGATAGGAAAAGAGCGATTCGCCCGGCGAATCGCTCTTTTCCTTATCGTCGGCAGCTCGGTTCCCGCTCTTCCATCCCGGCGGATATTTGAGTATAATGGAAGCATGTAACCCGCATCCATATTGGGTTTGATAGAGGTAGAATGCAATGAAAGAACTAAAGAAAGAATTGAAAATCAGCCCGTCCCTGCGGGAACAGGAGAAAATCAGCTACGCGTCCGACGTGATAAACGTGCCGGAAGGCGGCATCGACTGCAACGAGGGCTGCAACCCGTACGGATTTCCGCCGGCCCTGGAAGAGGCCATGGCGGATTTTGATATCAAGCGGTTCGGACCGTATCCCCACAGCCATGCAATCTACGACGGCCTGCGGGAATACTGGAAAGGATATTCCGATATCGAGCCGGAGAACGTGCTTTTGGCGGACGGAAGCATCAGCGCACTGTATGTGATTTTCGGGCTGTTCCAGGCGCCGGGGGCTGTAGTGCTGGGCAATGCGCCAACCTTCAGCGATGCGGAAATGGCCGCACGGATGCTGGGCATGGAATGGCGGGCGGTGGCCCTGAATCCCGACCGGAATTACCGGTTCGATCCGGATGCTTTTGTGGAGCAGATTACCGACGATGTGACCATGATCTACATCGACAACCCCAACAACCCGACGGGGCAGGTAATCAACCTGTACGCCATTGAGAAAATCCTGGATCGGGCGCTGGAAGTGGGGGCCGGCGTGGTTATCGACGAGGCGTATGGTGATTTTATGCCGAACCAGAATTCCGCAATGACCTTGACGGAGGAGTACCCGAACCTGATCATGGTGCGCACCATGTCCAAAGCCTTCGGGCTGGCGGGTCTCCGGGTGGGATACATCATCGCCGGCAAGCCAATCATCCGTTACATGAAGAAGCTGAGAGACCCGTACATGGTCAGCGAATTCGCTCGGGAGATGGCGGGTAAAGCGCTGATGTACCCGTACCATTTCTGGAACAACATGCTGGATTTCGCCAAAATGAAGCGGGAAATTCGGGAGGCGCTGAAGAAGGCGGGGCACCTGTCCATGGCGGAGACCGACGACATGGTGTCGATTTTCGTGCTGTACCACGACGACCCGACGGTGGATCTGCAGAAGGTTTTCTGGGAAAACAAGGTGCTGTGCGTTTCCGGTGCGGATTTTGCCGGCATGGAGCGGAATTTCGTCCGGATTCGGCTGCCGAAGATGGAGGATTTCCCGATTCTGCTGGAAGCCGTTCAGCGGATTCACAACGGAGATTCCGACAAAAACAAAAACCCGCAGGGCTAAGGCGTCCGGGGCGGCATAAAATATAAAAGGATAAGGGAATATGGCAAAAAAACCAAAGACAGTATACATATGCACGGAATGCGGAAATGAAAGCAACGGCTGGCAGGGACAGTGCAGCTTTTGCGGCGCCTGGAACAGCATCGTGGAACAGAAGGTGGCGCCGGCGCCGAAGGAATCCGAAGATACCCGCCGCCGGGTGACGCCGCTGGCGAGACCGGTGCCCCTGAGCGAGGTGGGAACCCGGAACTACAGCCGGATCCACTCCGGAAGCCGGGAACTGGACCGGGTGCTGGGGGAGGGCATCGTGCTGGGATCCCTGATTCTCATCTCCGGAGAACCGGGCATCGGGAAATCCACCCTGATTGTGCAGGCGGCTAACCACATCGCCGGAACCTACGGAAAGGTGCTTTACGTCAGCGGTGAGGAATCCGAAGAGCAGGTAAAGCTCCGGGCAGACCGGGTCTGCGGGAAAATTTCCGAGAACCTGTATATTTTCCCGGAGACCAATCTGGAAAACGTGCTGGTCCACTGCGAGAACCTGCAGCCGTGTTTTGTGATTATCGACTCCATCCAGACGGTGTATTCCGGCGGAATCGATTCCGTGGCGGGCAGCGTCTCCCAGATTCGGACCTGTTCCAACCTGCTGATGAATTTCGCGAAGACCAAGAACGTGCCGGTGATGATTGTGGCCCATGTGACCAAATCCGGCGAACTGGCGGGCCCGAAGACCATCGAGCACATGGTGGACTGCGTATTGCAGTTTAACGGAGAACGGGATCGAGACCTGCGGGTGCTCCGCTCCCTGAAAAACCGTTTCGGTACGACGGAAGAAATCGGGGCCTTTCGCATGGGTCCGGAGGGGATGAAGGAAGAAAATGACCTTTCCGGCAGCCTTCTGGAGAATCCGGATGTGCAGGAAGAGGGCTCTCTGGTATCCGCCATCTACGAGGGCAGCCGGCCGGTCTTCTTTGAAATACAGGCTTTGGTGAGTCCATCCAATGTGGGTTTTGCCCGAAGAACGGCTCTGGGCATCGATCAGAACCGGCTGAATATGATTCTGGCGGTTCTGGAGAAGAAAGCGGGCATTTCCCTGTTAAACTACGACGTGTACGTGAACGTGGTGGGGGGCATGCGGCCGGACAGCACCGCAACGGATTTGGCAGTGGCTCTGGCCATCTTCAGTTCCTTCCGTGGAAAGTGCGCCGCCGCGAAGACCATCGCCATCGGCGAGATCGGCTTGACCGGAAACCTGCGGTCCGTACGAAATGCGGAAAAAATCGCGGCAGAGGCGGTGCGCCTGGGTTACGAGAAAATTATTCTGCCGAAAAAGAACAGCAAGTTCACCCTGGCCGGAATTTCCGTTGTGGGCGCAGAAAACATCATGGAAGCCATCCGCCAGGCGTATTGATGGCGGCTCCGGGCCTGAAAATCAGAACAGGCGGCCCGGGCGCCGGCACGGTTCGCGCCTGACTTCCCGCAAAGCCAATAAATTCGGTTTCTTTGCGCGAACCACCGGGCCTGAAAATCAGAAAAGGCGGCCCGGGCGCCGGCGCGGTTCGCGCCTGACTTCCCGCAAAGTCAATAAACTCGGTTTCTTTGCGCGAACCACCGGGCCTGAAAATCAGAAAAGGCGGCCCGGGCGCCGGCACGGTTCGCGCCTGACTTCCCGCAAAGCCAATAAACTCGGTTTCCTTGCGCGAACCACCGGGCCTGAAAATCAGAAAAGGCGGCCCGCAAATGAAGAAGCCTGCATCGTCAAGCAGTTGCTGACGATGCAGGCTTCTTCCATTTCCATTGTTTATTGCTCCCCTTGCGAGCTGTCCTCGGTTTGATTCTCGAACTGGGACGCCTTCTCCAGCTTGACTTTTGCGGTCACTTCTTTGCCGTTCCGCTCCACGGTGAAGGTGACGGCGTCTCCCACCTTCTTCTTCTGAATGGCCTGAATTAAGCCGTTGGAGGAGGTGACTTTCTTGCCGTCCAGCTTGGTAATCCGGTCGCCGGACTTGAGACCCGCCTTCTTGGCGTGGCTGCCGTACACCTCGTGGATGTACACGCCGGCCTTATCCACATTGTACTCGGCCTTTTGGTCCTCGGTCACGTCAAAAATGCTGATGCCTGCCGCCGGTTTTTCCACTATCGTGCCGTTCTTGATGATATCGTCGATGATCGGTGCGGCGGTATCCACCGGGATGGCAAAGCCCAGCCCTTCGATTCCGGTGCCGGAACCCTTGGCCACCACGAGACCGATGAGCTCACCCTTTCCGTTAAACAGGCCGCCGCCGGAGTTTCCCGGGTTGATGGCGGTATCCGTCTGAAGAAGGGTCAGCTTCTTGCCGTTGATGGACAGCTGCCGGTCCAATGCGCTGATGATGCCGGAAGTGGTGGTGCCGCCCAGCTGGCCCAACGGGTTGCCGATGGCCACGGCCAGGTCGCCCACCTGCACCTTTTTGCTCTTGCCGATGGTGGCGGCGGTGTAGCCGCTGCCGCCGATTTTCAGAACGGCGATATCGTTTCCTTCATCGTAGCCCACCACGGATGCGGAGCGGGATCGGCCGTTCCGCAGACGGACGGTGATTTTCTTGGCCCCTTCGATGACGTGGTAGTTGGTGGCGATGTACCCCTTCTTGTTCACGATGACACCGCTGCCGGCACCCTGGCTGACAGAGTTCCCCAGCACGCTCTTCGTGGGAACCTCGGTGCTGATTTCCACCACCGCATCCGCATTTTTCTTATAGATTTGCTGAATGGTCAGCTTGCTTCCGGTGGCGCTTTCCAGTGAATTGTTGCTGTCCAGATTGGAATAGCTGCCGCCGCGGCTCATTCGGCTTCCCAGGAAGGCCCCCAAAGCGGAGCTGAAAATTACAGCCAGGACCAAAGCCACCGCCAGAAAGCGCTTCGTGACGTAGGGGGAGTCGGACGCCTTGGGCCGAGGCGAAGGTTTTTTTCTTGGGGCTTTTTTTTCGCCGGTAAAAACACCTTCCGTGCCGCCTTTGGTTTCCGACCAAACCTGAGGGTTGACGTCCGGTTCGTCGGGATTGACCAAGACGAAATTCGGATCCTCGGGGATGGAATCAAAAGGGTTCTTTTCGTTCATATCTATTTCCTCCATGTGGTTAATTATTGAATGGATTTTCACACAACTCTAATTATTATAACCTCTCAATATGAGAATCGCGTGTGGATTCGGGAGTTTTATGAATTTTCTGTGGGGAGGGGGAAAGCCGCCATAAAACTATTGATAATCCGAGTTTTATGAGTGTATAATAACCCTATGTGTTTAAATTAAGCTTAAAGAGATTGTATTAAAAGAACATCCTTCGGGGTGCGGAAAGGAGATATGGATGTATTGCTATACTAAAATTCAAGAAGATATGTATTGGATCGGCGGCAACGACCGGAAGCTGTCCATGTTCGAGGGGGCCATCCCGATGACCGAGGGAATGGCGTACAATTCTTATTTTATCGATGATGAGAAGACCGTAGTGCTGGATACGGTGGACGATTCCGTGGTTCGCGTGTTCGACGATAACCTGGATCGCCTGCTGAACGGCCGGGGTCTGGATTACATCATCGTCAACCACGTGGAGCCGGATCACAGCGCGTCCCTGTGCGAGCTGGTGCGCCGTCACCCGGAGACCAAGATCGTGGCGACCTCCAAGATCAAGAACATGCTGAAGAACTACGTTAACTGGAACCTGAACGACAACTTCCTTCAGGTGGAAGAGGGAGAAGAGCTGAGCACCGGAAAGCACGTGTTCACCTTCGTAAATGCTCCGATGGTTCACTGGCCGGAAGTGATGATGACTTACGAGAAGACCACCGGAACCCTGTTCTCCGCAGACGCATTCGGAATCTTCGGCGCTCATGACGGAAATATTTTTGCGGACTGCTACGATTTCGACAGAGATTGGCTGCCGGCAGCCCGGAGATACTACACTACCATCGTGGGCAAATTCGGAAAGTTCACCATGGGTGCGCTGAAGAAGGCATCCGGACTGGATATTAAGATGATTTGCCCGCTGCACGGATACATCATCCGGAAGGATTTCGAGAAGTACCTGGCGGCATATACCGCATGGGGCACCTACACCGCAGAGGAGCAGGGCGTGCTGATTCTGTACGCTTCTCCGTACGGCAACACCAAGAACGGTGCGGAAATTCTGGCCAACGAGCTGGCGGCAAAGGGCGTGGACAAGATGAAGCTGATCGACGTTTCCCACACGGATCCGATGTACATCCTGCCGGAAGTATTCCGCTTCAGCAATCTGGTCATCGCCACCACCACGTACAATGGCGATATGTTCATCAAGATGGAAGAGGCACTGACCGAGCTGCGGTCCATGGGCGTATCCAACAAGAAGGTCAGCATCATTCAGAGCGGTTCCTGGGCGCCGACCGCCGGAAAGAAGGTTCAGGAGATGACGGATCAGCTCACCGGAACCGAATACGTGGGCGACATGGTGACCATCAAGGGTACCGTAAAGGAAGACTCCAGAGAAGCCCTGGTGGCTCTGGCAGATGCAATCGCAGAATCATTGAAGTAAAGAGGAGTAATTTTGGCTAAAAACAAAGCGACGTTGCGCATACGCAACCGGCAATACGAAGAGAGTCTGGAACCCAGCGGAAATGCGTTTGCCCGGAAGCTGACCCTGGATGATGAGATGGAAATGATTACGGAAGCTACCGTTTATACCAAAGAGAATTCCACCTACATCACCTATGAGGAATCGGAGAAGACGGGAATGCAGGACAGCCGCACCATGATTAAGCTGACGGGCGACATCGTGGAGGTACACCGGTACGGAAAGAAAAAGAAGAACGACGGGATGAATCTGGATCTCCATCTGGAGAAGGGCCGCTGGGAATTGGTTCGGTACCGTCTTCCTGTGGGAAGCGTGAATATCGAGATGGTGACTCACGATGTGACCCACGATCTGGACGAAGAAGGGTTTGGAAAGATTTTTGCGGAGTACAGCATGTACTTCGGCGATGAAACAATGGGAAGCCGGAGAAATAAATTGGAAATGACAATCCGGCCGGAATAGGCAAGAACGACAAGAGAGGAAGAACATGAAGAAGATTGGATTTGACGCGGAGAAGTATTTGGAAGAGCAGTCCAGATATATTCGGGAGCGCATTACAAACGGAGACGGGAGACTGTATCTGGAATTCGGTGGTAAATTGGTAGAAGACAAGCATGCCGCTCGGGTGCTTCCGGGGTATGACGAGCATGCGAAAATCAACCTGCTGCAGCGTCTGAAGGATCAGACGGAGATCATCATCTGCATTTATGCCGGTGATATCACCACCAGCAAAACCCGCCAGGATTTCGGCATCACCTACGACCTGGAAGTATTGAGACTCATCGATGCGCTGCGGGATTACGATCTTCAGATCAATTCGGTGGTGGTCACCCGGTATCAGGATGTGCCATCCGTCAACATGTTCATCAACAAGCTGGAACGTCGCGGCATCCGCACCTACAAGCATCGGTACACAAAGGGATACCCGACGGACGTGGATACCATCGTCAGCGATGAAGGCTACGGCGCCAATCCGTACATCGAAGTGACGAAACCGCTGGTGGTTGTAACCGGTCCGGGGGGCGGATCCGGAAAACTGGCCACCTCCCTGTCTCAGGTATACCACGAATACCGCCGAGGCAACAAGGCGCGCTACGCCAAGTTCGAGACCTTCCCGGTATGGAACCTGCCGCTGAAGCATCCGGTGAACATCGCCTACGAAGCGGCGACGGCAGACCTGAAGGATGTGAATATGATCGATTCCTTCCACCTGGAAGCCTATGGCAAAACCGCCGTGAACTACAACCGGGACATCGAAGCGTTCCCGGTACTGAGAAGAATTCTCCACAAAATTACCGGAGACGATTCCTATCAGTCTCCGACGGATATGGGCGTGAACCGGGTCGGATTCTGCATCTCCGATGACGAAGTGTGCCGGGAAGCTTCCCGGCAGGAAATCATTCGCCGGTACCTGCTGGCGGAATGTTCCTATAAGAAGGGCAAAATCGACGAGAGCATCCTGGAGCGCACCAAGCTCCTCATGGAAGAGGTTCAGGCCGGCCGTTACGACCGCCCGGTGGTAAAACCGGCAGAGGAGTATGCGGAACTGAAGCGTCAGGAAGAAGGCGATGAAGAGAACGTAATCATCACCGCCATTCAGCTGCCGGACGGATCCATCGTCACCGGAAAGAACTCGGAACGCATGGTGGCCACTGCCGCAATGATGCTGAACGCCATCAAGAAGCTGGCGGGAATCGATGACGGAATTCCGGTTATCTCCGCTCAGATTCTGGAGAACATCCGGGATATGAGAGTGAGCCTGTTCCACGACAAGTCCAGCCTGAATTGCGAGGAAATCATCATGGCCCTCACCATGAGCAAGATGACCAATCCGATTGCGGAGATGGCACTTCAGCAGCTGCCGAAGCTGAGAGGCTGCATGGCCCACTGCACCGCGATTCTCAGCGACCGGGACGAGCAGACCATGAAGTCCCTGGGAATTGATGTGACCAGCAATCCGGAATTCTCCACCAACAACCTTTACTCAAATTAGCGGGTAAAAAAAGATACCAGAGAGGAGTGGGAGACCGATGTCCCCGGCTCCTCTTTCGCATAATAGAGAAAAATTGAGAAGAGAACAATGACAAAAGAAAACTTGAAAGGAAAAAGCGCGGTGGGGAAGAACCTCCGCCGAAAATCCGTGTTCCGATACGCCTTAATCGGTCAGGGAATTATCATCGGCGTGACGACCGGGCTGATCATCGCCCTGTTCCGATGGCTCCTGATCTTTGCGGACGGGTGCCGGAACCGGCTGGTGGCTTACGCCAACACCGGAGTGGGACCGGCGCTCATCGCCGCTCTGGTGATGCTCCTGCTGGTGCTGGTTATCGGGTGGATTCTGCGGAAAGAACCGGAATCCACCGGCTCCGGCATTCCACAGGTGGAAGCGGAGCTGCTGGGAAAGAAGGATATGAACTGGCTGTCGGTGCTGGTTTCCAAAATCCTGGGCTGCGCCCTGTCCATCGGCGGCGGTCTGGCACTGGGACGGGAGGGCCCCAGCATCCAGATCGGTGCGATGGTGGGAAAGGGTTTTGCTCGGACCAACAAGCGGGTGCTGACCGAGGAGCGGTACCTCATGAGCTGCGGCGCCGGTGCCGGATTGTCCGCAGCCTTCGGCGCGCCTTTGGCGGGCACCATATTCTGCTTGGAGGAATTGTACCGCAACTTTTCATCGGAAGTGCTGCTGTCCACCATGGCAGCGGCGGCATCATCGGATTTTGTGGCCGCCTACATCATAGGAATGGAGCCGGTATTCGGCTTCCGAATCGAGTACCGGCTTCCGTTGAAATATTACTGGTTCGCCATGATTCTGGGGGTGGTGCTGGGCCTGTTCGGAAGATTGTATAACCGGACCATCGACCGGATGCAGGATTTTTTTGACCGGGTAGGCACGGCGGCCAACGCACTGGCCAAGAAGTGGCCGGGAAGACGGCGACTGAACCCAAAGACCGGAAAAATGGATTACAAGGGAAATATTGCACCTTTTGCCAAGCTGGCGGTGGGCCTGACCATGGCCTACATCTGCTTCTTTGCATACCCGATTACTTTGGGAAGCGGAAACGGATTGGTGAATCGGATTGCAGAGGGCGATTTCGCGCTGAAAGCGTTGCTGATCCTTTTGGCAGTGAAATTCGTATTCTCCACTGCCAGCTTTGGAACCACCGCACCGGGCGGCATCTTCCTGCCCCTGCTGGTGCTGGGCGCCGTCACCGGCGGAGTCTACTCCCGGCTGCTGGAAAACCTGCTGGGCATTGACGGAAAATACATTGCCGCCTTCGTGGTGCTGGCCATGGCGGGGTATTTTGCGGCCATCGTCCACGCGCCGGTAACGGGGGTGGTGCTGATTACGGAGATGACGGGAGATTTTCGTTCCCTGCTTGGGCTGGTGATGGTTTCTCTGATTGCCTTCGTAATCTCGGAGCGCCTGGGAACGGAGCCAATCTACACCCAGCTGATGAATCGCAGCAGCGGAAAGCGCTACAACGTTCCGAAACAGCGTAAAAGCATCATCGACGATATCGTCTATCCCGGCTCGATTATGGACGGAAAGCGAATCATGGATATGGGGCTGCCCTTGGGCGCTTTGATCGTCTCCGTGATTCGAGAGGAACAGGAATTCATTCCCGACGGGCACACCATCCTCCGAGGGGGAGATGTAATCGAGGTGCTGCTGCGGGAAGAAGACCTGGCAGAAGTGGAACACATCATTGAAGAGGAGTGCAAGAAGGTGAGATTATGAACATCCTGGACTATGTGAAGAACACCACCCGAACATTTGAAGAGATGCCGCTGAATCCGGTGGACAGCCTGGTGCTGAGCCAGCTGTCCTATGCTCGGCTGGAGTTCGCCGAGCCGAAGCCGGAGAACCTGCTGGATCGCCTGCGGAGGGGCGTGACCGTTGCCGACTTCTTTCGAAACGAGTGGTTTGAAAAAATATTCTGCGATGGGATTTCCGATTCCGACAATATGAACCTGATGGCCTACGCGGTAGCCAGCCGGCGGTACCGAAATCTGAAAATCCGGGATATCGTGGGGGACTTTGACAAGTCCAGTGAAAAGCAGTTCGGCGCCATGATTTTCCGGCTGGATGCCAACACGGACTTCGTGGCCTTCCGGGGAACGGACGGATCCATGCTGGGCTGGAAGGAGGACTTCAACCTGTCCTTCATGAACGAAGTTCCGTCGCAGTCGGAAGCGGTGGAGTATTTGGAGCGGAATTACGGATCCGGTAATCGAAAGGGACGGAATCGCCGCTTCTACGTGGGCGGCCATTCCAAGGGGGGAAACCTGGCGGTATATGCGGCACTGATGTGCAGTCCGGAAGTGCGCTCCCGCATCCTGAGGGCTTACAGCTTGGACGGACCGGGATTCCGAGATGAGGTCCAGGAAGAGCTGGACCGGATTCAGGAGAAGAGCGAAGTTGCCATCACGAAACTGGTTCCTCGCACTTCGGTGGTGGGAATGCTGATGCAGAACAGCTCGGATTACCAAGTGGTCCAGAGCGATGCCATCGGCATCATGCAGCACTTCTCCTATTCCTGGCAGGTGCAGGATTCCGATTTCGTCTATCTGGAGGAAATTGATACCGGCGGAAAATACATGAACCGGACGGTGCACGACTGGCTCCAGTCCGTGCCCGATGAGAAGCGGAAGGTGTTCATCAATTCTCTCTTTGACGTCCTGGCGGAACATCAGGTGGATACCCTCCAGGACCTGAAGGAAATGAGCCTGACGGACATGGCCAAAATGATTGCCTCCCTGCGGAACCTGGAGGAGGAGGACCGGACCGTGGTAGCGGAGGTGCTGAAATCGCTGGCCGGAGCAGCCTTGCCAAAGTTTCGCCGGAAGGACAACCCGAAAAACCCGGAAGAAAAATAATGTTTTTTGTACAGAATTCGATACCTTTATTGCGGGCGGAGAACAATGAGCGTAATATAAACAATTGGAAAAAACTGTTTAAAAAAATTAATGGTAATGGTACAGAAAGAAGGCTTATCATGAAAAAAGTGGTTACCTACATCATCTTGACGGCGTTTCTTTTCGGGACAATGGAGATTGCCCTGAAGATTGCCGGAAGCACATTTGATTCCATTCAGCTCACATTTCTCCGTTTCCTTATCGGTGGTCTGGTGCTGGCGCCTTTCGGCGTTGCGGAAATCCGGAAGGACAACATTAAGATTACAAAAGGCGATTGGCTCTGGCTGCTTCTGGTAGGTATCATGGGAATTGCCATTAGCATGCTGGCATTCCAGATTGGCGTTCAGCACTGCAACGCATCCACCGCGGCAGCACTGATTTGCCTGAACCCGCTGTTCACCATGGTTATCGCCCACTTCTTTACCTCGGAGAAGATGGACAAAGCGAAGGGGCTGGCATTTTTCATCGGCATCGTGGCAGCGGTATTCATGATTCGTCCGTGGGACGTTCAGCCGGGCAACACGGTGTTCGGTATGGGCACCATGCTTCTGGCATCCGTTACCTTTGCAGCATATACGGTAATGGGCAAAAAAACCATCGGCCGAATCGGTACTTTCGCTCAGACCAGCATCTCCTTTATCTTGGGTTCGCTGGTGCTGCTCTTGGTTCTGATTCCGATGGGACGTCCGGTATTCGCCCATATCACGGAGCAGCCGCTGGTGCTTCTCTACTGCGGAATCGTGGTTACCGGTCTGGGATACCTGTTCTACTTCTTGGCCATCCGTTTCTCGGATGCCACCACCGGATCCATCGCATTCTTCATTAAGCCGGCCATTGCACCGGTGCTGGCGGTGGCTATCCTGGGAGAACATGTCTACTGGAACACCATCGTGGGCATCGTTCTTCTAATCACCGCCTCCGTCATCACCCTTCGGGATACCTGGTCCACGGAGGATCCGGAAATCGAAAAGACGGAGCTGGAAGTTCGGGAAGGACTGGAAGTAGAATAAAAAAACTGCATGCGGTCAGCAACCGCCGGGGCCTGCGGCTCAAGCCGCCGCACCCCCCGGCCAAGATTGCCTCCCGCATGCAGTTTTTTTGTCGAATTATTTTTGTGCCGGATTATCGAACCGGGATTATAGTCGTAGCTCTCACAAGCGTCCATTTGACAATTAGAATTAATTAAGTAGATATAATGTAATATGCCTAGAATTTCAGGACGACTTCACGCTATTTTTGCAATTTATACTAATCAGCGTGAATATTTTTTTTTTGTTATACACGGTTTCGCCGTGTAATTTTCTTCGTGCAAACCATTCTTAAAAAAAGTTCACGCTTTTTGAAGGAACATCTCATTTTGACGTGAATCGCCGGTGGTAATCTGTCGTTAACGAATTAGAGTTTTGCAAAAGCAGCGAATTGCGTTCACGCTGAATCCACGTTTTCTGTCAAAAAGCGTGAACTGCCTTTATATTTCTAGGCATATGAGACTGTGCTTGCGGATAGCGGACGATACAATTAGAATTACACTTTTTGACCTGGCCTATATTAAAGCGAAAACCGAATGGCAGCAATTATAGCAATGTAAAAAAGCTTAGCTCAGACTGGACAAGGAACGCATTACCAGATCAATGTCTTTGTTTTCTAACTCTTGTATAATGTGCAGATACGTCTTCTGCGTCGTCGTCATGCTGGAATGCCCCAGTCTCTGGGCAACACTGGCAATAGAGACACCGGCAAAAAGAAGCAGGGAGGCGTGGGTATGACGAAGACCGTGGACCGAAATCACGGGAATATGAAGTTTTCGGCAGTGACGTTCCAGTACATCATTGACAGTGGAATTGTACACTTTTCCCTGTATGAATATAGGCTTGTCTTCCGGCAGGTTTCGGAGCAAGGTGGAGAATTGGACAATCAGCTGCCAATCCAGTTGGACGCGCCGGACGGAGGAGCGGTTCTTTGTGGGTTGGAATCCGCCTCCTTCTTTGTAATTCCAAGTCTTGTTGACAGAGATGGATTGCTTTGTGAAGTCGAAGTCGGCGGGGGTCAATGCCAGCGCTTCCGAGAAGCGGAGACCGGTTTTTGCAATCAGAAGAATCAGCCAATCCCAATTCAACCCTTCTTCCAGATTCAGATCCGCCAGGAGCTGATGCAGTTCAAATTGATTCAGATATTTACATTTTTTCACCCGAGGTGTTTTCCCTTTAATGATTGCTTTTCGAGTCGGGTCCCGATCGATAAGTCCTTCATCCAGCGCATCCAGAATGGCTCCTTTTAATTGATGGTGAAAGTCCATTGTTGTTTGCCGCTCATGCAGCAAGGCGTAGTCATTGAGCAGCTTTTGATAGGTAATTCGGTTCAGTTCGCCAACTTGCAATTCCGGTGACAGCCGACGAACCCAGGATAGCGTCAATTCGTATTTTTTCATGGTAACGTCACGGATGGCGCCTTCCTTGTACACTTGAATCCACTCTTCGTAATACTCGTGAAATAACGTGGTTTTCTTAATGTTGTTCAGCATAATGACCTCCTGTAAACACTTTGCAGCATGTAATGGTAAAGAAATTTCCTTTACCAATCCCCGGTGCATGGTATAATTAAAACAATCGGCTTACACCGGGAATGAGCGTTTTTGTTTAAGTATAAGATACAACGAGGAGCACTATGAATAAGCAACAATTATCCGCAAAAATCTGGGAATCTGCCAATAAGATGCGTTCGAAGATTGAGGCGAATGAATACAAGGATTACATTCTGGGGTTTATTTTCTATAAGTTCCTTTCCGAGAAGGAAGTGGAATACTTGAAGAAAAATGATTGGACGGATGAATACCTCCCGGAATTGACCGAAGAGGATACGGAAACAGTAACTAGCGTTCAGAAGAATATCGGATATTTTATTTCTTATGAAAACCTGTTCTCCACCTGGCTGGAAATGGGGAAGGATTTCCGCATTGAACACGTGCATGATGCCCTGTCGGCGTTTAACCGGAACATCAATTCGACCCATAAGCGTGTTTTTGAGAAAATTTTCGACACCCTTCAGACGGGACTTTCCAAGCTGGGGGATAACTCCGCATCCCAATCCAAAGCCATTAGGGATTTGGTATATCTAATCAAAGATATTCCGATGGACGGAAAGCAGGACTACGATGTGTTGGGATTCATTTATGAAGATTTGATTCGAAACTTTGCTTCCAATGCCGGAAAGAAGGCGGGGGAATTCTACACGCCTCATGAGGTGTCGCTGCTGATGTCGGATATTGTGGCACACCACCTGCAGAATCGCAAGGAAATTAAGATATACGACCCGACCAGCGGTTCCGGCTCTCTCCTAATCACCATCGGAAAGAGCACCGCTCGGTATATGAAGAATCGAAACAATATTAAATACTATGCGCAGGAGCTGAAGCAGAACACCTACAACTTGACTCGAATGAATCTGGTGATGCGGGGAATTCTCCCGGACAATATCGTGACTCGGTGCGGGGATACGCTGGAAGAGGACTGGCCGTATTTTGACGAAAACGATCCGGCACAGACATACGATCCTCTTTACGTGGACGCAGTGGTATCCAATCCGCCGTATTCCCAGTCATGGGATCCTACCGGGAAGGAGAACGATGTTCGCTTCGCTCGGTTCGGCTTAGCGCCGAAGGGTAAAGCCGATTATGCATTTCTGCTTCACGATTTGTTCCACGTGAAGGATGACGGAATCATGACTATCGTTCTGCCCCACGGGGTTCTTTTCCGCGGCGGTGAAGAAGGAGAGATCCGTCGGAATCTGATTGAACAGAATCATATCGATGCAATTATCGGGCTGCCGGCGAATATTTTCTATGGGACCGGCATTCCGACCATCATCATGGTGCTGAAGCAGAAGCGCGAGAACAATGATGTTCTCATTATCGATGCATCCAAGGGCTTCATCAAGGAGGGTAAAAACAATCGGCTGCGTGCCTGCGACATCAAGCGAATCGTAGATACGGTGACCGACCGCCGGGATGTTCCGAAATTCGCAAAAAAAGTCAGCCGGGAAGAAATCCGCCGGAATGACTATAATCTGAATATTCCACGGTATGTGGATTCCTCTGAAGAGGCAGAATCCTTGGATATTTATGCGTCCATGTTCGGCGGAATTCCGGAAAAAGAATTGGATTCCCTTCAGAAATATTGGAGCGCCTTCCCGCATCTTCGGGAAGAATTGTTCCGGGAAGTATCGCCCGGATACTGTGAGGTGAAGGCTTCGGATATTAAGTCCGCCGTGCAGGAGCATGAAGATGTTCAACTGTTCCGGAAACAGTTCTGCGACGCCTTTCGCACACTGGAAGATGCGCTTCATCGGACGCTTGTAGAGGAAGCGGAAACCGTAAATGCCGTGACGGCCGAGTCGGAGTTCACCGATGATATTTTTACCCGACTCAAAGATATCCCGCTGGTGGATTCTTACGAAGCCTACCAGCTTCTCCATGATTCTTGGGAAACGGTAATTGAGAACGATCTGGAGATGATTCAGACGGAAGGTACGGCGGCGGCCACGCAGGTGGATCCGAACCTGGTTCTGAAGAAGAAGAATGGAAAGGATCAGGAGGTTCAAGATGGCTGGAAGGGGCACATTCTGCCTTTCGAACTGGTTCAAGACGCATTGCTGTCTGAGGAGAAAGAGGTCATTTCGGTAAAAGAAAATCGCCTTGCCGAAATCGTTTCCGAGTATGAAGAGATTTTCGAGTCGCTGGACGAGGAGGAAAAGGCCGCGGACTATTCCGGCGAGAACGGTTTTGTCTGGAGCGAGGTAAAGAAAGCCATTAAAGCAGGTGCTTTGGAGCCGGAAACACTGCAGAAACTGACCGATGCCTCGAAGTTGAATGAGGAAGAGAAGAAACTGAAATCTGCCGTCAAGAAGGGAAAGGAGGCGCTGGAGCTTCAGACCAAAGACACCATTGAGAACCTCTGCGTCGAACAGGTCAAGGAGCTGCTTCATCGGAAGTGGATTACCCCGCTGGTGCAGAATCTTCTGAGCCTTCCGAACAATGCGGTGGATGCGCTGATTTCGGAATTGAACGCGCTGAATCAGAAATATGAAACCACTTTCGCCGAGCTGGAATCCCAGATTGCGGAAACGGAGACGCAGCTTTCGGCCATGATGGATGAACTCACCGGCAGCGAAACCGATCTGCTGGGTCTAAGCGAACTTCGGAAACTGCTGGGAGGTGAGTGATATGACGGAAAAAAGAAAATCGCCGGCCCTCCGGTTCCGAGGATATACCGATGATTGGGAACAGCGTAAGTTAGATGACATGTGCGAAATTATTACAAAACAAACAGGATTTGATTATTCTGCAACAATTAAGCCATCACTTTTAACAGAATCATCTAACGAAACATATTCTTTTATTCAAAATAAAGATTTTTCTGGAAACGAGATAAATTTAGATACGGATTTTTTTATTCCTATTGAAGTTGCAGAACGATTTCCTAAAATTCTTTTAGATAAGCCATCGTTACTGATATCAATTTCAGGACGTATAGGAAATGTGGGATTCTACAATTTACCGCAGAAATCCTTTATTGGTGGAGCAGTAGGAATTTGTAAATTAAAGAATTCTCAATATGGAGAATTTATTGTTCAAGAGCTTGAGTCTGATTATGGTAAAAATTATTTTCACTCATTGATAAAAGCATCTTCTCACGCAAATATTACAGTTGAGGATATTAGAAACATCAATATTTTAATGCCTAAAGATGATTGTGAACAAGAAAAAATTGCAAGCTATTTCAACAACCTCGACAACCTCATCACCCTTCATCAGCGTAAGCTTGAGAAGTTAAAACTGGTGAAGAAATCGATGCTTGAAAAAATGTTCCCGAAAAATGGCAGTAGCGTTCCGGAAATTCGATTTAATGGTTTTACGGACGATTGGGAACAGCGTAAGTTTAACGATATAGCTACCAGGGAATCTGCCGTTCGGAAATCCTCACCGGATTGTCCAAGCATTGAGTACGAGGACGTTGTCGCGGAAGCAGGAATTTTGAACAAAGATATTCGACTGAAAGACTC
>NZ_JAQXUZ010000005.1:0-77680 GCF_029224645.1 Mogibacterium kristiansenii | reverse complement strand
TCTGTCTTCTCCTCCAAGCACGGGCTCCATTGCACATAAAGTGTAGCTGGTGCTATGGACATCCATTCCGATTTTTAGTATTCTATTCATAAATGACCTCCTTTTGTATGTGGTAAACCACTGTCTATTGATTTAGTCGTCAATTACAGTATAGTGGCGAATCCACGATATTACAAATGTGAGGTCATTTCATATTATCTTGCAGCTCCGTTTCGGGGAGCAAAATCTTCACACAGATTTCGCGCCGCCGCCTGCCCCCGGCCGGCTTTTGCGGGGCGCGATTTGCTCCCCGCTCCTCGCAAAGCCTTACGGCTTCGTTCCGGGGAGCAAAATCATCACACAGATTCCGCGCCGCCGCCTGCCCCCTGCCGCGCTCCGCATAAAAAAGAGAAGAACCTTTTTTTGTTCTTGGTTATTTGATGATTTAAGACACCTCCTACATAACCTTCTCGTAGAAAGTATCCAAAGAATCCCGGATGGTCTGGAAGAAGTCCGTGGCGCAGCGGGCGTAGTGCCGGTTCCGGGAGGTCATTAAGCTGATGTCCACGGTATGCCCCAGTCCCTCCAGTTCCAGCGTTCGCAGGCCGGCTTGAACGATGGAGCCTTCCTTGTAGTACGCGAAGGATTTGGCGCAGAACATGGCGGCATCGAATCGCTTGCACAAGGAGGCCTGAACGGCGTATTCGCTGACGTTGATGATATTGTTCAGTTCGATGTTCCGGCTCTCCAGGAATGGGTCGATAAGAAAACTTGTGGTGCTGTCGGACAGGTCCCGGATGAAAGGGAGATCGGCATAATCGGCGATGTCCACCGTTGTGGCATCGCCGGTCCGCTCTCGGGCGATGTGGTCCGGCACGGCCAGATATACCGGATCCTGGAAGAGCAGTTCCTTCTGCAGATTCCGGTGCGGGACGGCGTTTACCGCAATGATGCCGTCCAGTTTGTTATCCAGCAGCATGGATTCCAGCTTCATGGTGATGTCGGAATACAGGTGGATTTTCACATGAGGATGGGCAATGTGGTACCGGATGATGATGTCGGCGGCAAAAGCACGCACCCGAGAGACGCTGATGCCGATGGAAACTTCTCCGGCGTCCCCGCTGTTGATTTCCGAAATGGTCTGGCGCACATCCCGGTCCATGGCTTCCTGCCGGAGAAGCATATCCCGGAGCACTTCACCAGCCGGGGTCAGCTGCACCTTCGGCTTTCGAATTACCAGCGTGGTTCCGTAATCCTCTTCCAGTTTCTTGATGTGCTCACTGATTCCTTGTTGAGTGATGAAAATTTTGTCCGCGGCGCGGGTGAAATTAAGTGTTTCACTGAGCGCCAGAAAGGCGCGTTCGCTGTTGGTCATGGAAAACTCCTTTTTTGTGTTTTTCAACTAAGCAGACCTGTTAATGATTAAACATTATACCACAAGTAAATACTTGTTTAAATACAAAAAATTACTGTTTTTCAATTGTCCGGAAATAGAGTATATTATATTTGCTAAGAGATAGAGCTTAGCTGTGAAAGAGCCAACCATTAACCATAAACCTTATAGATTCAGGAACGGAGCGTATCCATCGGATACGTTCTTTTTCTGTTTTTGGGATATTTTTAAAATAGAGGGTGACGCTGAAAATTGTTCAGATTTAATTAAAGCTTGTGAATAATAGGACATTATTTCACAATTGCATCGGGATGCGGGACTGTCTATAATGAAATCAAGGATTTTTGGAATGAGGATTTAATGTATGGAAACAAAAATAAGAACGGAAGAAACCTCGTGGGGCCGCCTGCAGCACCGGCTCTTTCGAATGGTATCCATCGGCACGGTGTCGGATCCCCTGAGTCTGGGTTACGACATCTTCAGCTCCCTGGCGCTGATTGTCAATCTGACCGCCGCTTTTATGATGACCTATGACCATCTGGCGCAGACCTACGGCGCCGGATTGACGCTGGTGCTGGAAGTGACCACGGCCTTCTTTGGCGTGGATTACGTTCTTCGGCTGCTCACGGCGGAGTGCCTGTACCCAAATGTAGGAAAAGGCCGTGCAATGGGCAAGTACGTGATATCCGGTGCCGGCCTGATTGACCTGCTGTCCTTTCTCCCGGCCTACCTGCCGGTGATGTTCCCGGGAGGCGCCACCGCATTCCGGATGTTTCGGGTGGCGCGGATTCTGCGCCTCTTCCGCATCAACCGGTACTACGACTCCCTCAATGTCATTTCTCAGGTGCTCGTTCGGAAGCGTCAGCAGCTTCTGTCTTCTTTTTTTATCATATTGGTGCTGATGATGGCCTCCAGCCTGTGCCTATACAGCGTGGAGCACGACGCTCAGCCGGAGGTGTTCCGAAATGCCTTCTCCGGAATCTGGTGGTCCGCTTCCACCTTGCTCACCATCGGTTACGGCGATATTTATCCCATCACCACGCTGGGCAAAACCTTCGGCATCCTCATCGCTTTCCTGGGCGTGGGCATGGTGGCTATTCCAACGGGTATCATTTCCGCCGGTTTTGTGGAGCAATATCAGCGGATTCAGAAGCTCAGCGAGTACGGGCTGGAGGCAGATATCCATTTCGTTCAGGTGATGCTGAAGCCGAAGGATGAGTGGTGCGGGCGGCTGGTTCGGGAGACGGCGCTTCCGTCCGGCTTGATGATTGCGGTAATCCTGCGGGGGACGGAGACGAAAATGCCCCACGGTGACGTGCGGCTCCGGGCCGGAGACCGGCTGATTCTCAGCGGCGAATCCCCTCGCAGCAACGAGAACATGGAATTGAAGGAGATTGTGCTGCATCGCAGCCACCCGTGGGTGGGAGAGCGGATTCGGTCTCTGGACATTTCCCGCCGCAGTTTCATCGTTCTCCTGAAGCGCCACGGCCGGGGGATCGTGCCCAAAGGCAATGTGACACTGATGGAGGGCGACCGGCTGACGATGTATACCATAAAAGAAGGGGCGGAGGAGCCGAAGGAATTGCCGAGACCCATCGTATAGCGGCAAGACGGAGGAACCGGAATTGCCTAAAATCGCTCGAAACTTCTTTTAAGAAAAATAATCTGTTGCGACAAGAAATTCAATTTTTTGTTGTGCTTCGCTCATAAAAAGCATTGCCTTCCCGATGTTTTTAATGCTAAAATTATTACGTTGGGTGTTTTGAGGAGGCCGTGGTCTTCAAGAAAACCACATAAATGTGCCACCGGAACACCAGAATTCAGATATAGTATAAGGACGGTAATGGTCAAGAGTCAGAAAGGAGTACTATGGCAGGAAAGGTTGTTACATCTTATCTGAATAAATACGGAAAGAATATCGTAGACTCTCCGGAATTCGAACAGGCAATGAATCAGCGGCACCACCTGAGAAGCTCGGTGGGAATGCACACCATGCGCGTGGTGGCAGCCAGCGTTTGGATTTGCTATCTGCTGAAGAAGATTCACGTACATACGGACAGCGAATCGGTGGTGAAAGGGGCGCTGTGCCACGATCTGGGAATTCTGGACCGGGACGATAAATTTGATAATAACAAGGAATGCTACCGGGAGCACCCGGTGGAATCCGTGGAAGTGGCGAAGAAGCTGCTTCCGGATCTGAGTGAGAAGTCGGAAGAGATTATCCGGACCCACATGTGGCCGGTGACTTCGGAGCTTCCAACCTGTCGGGAAGGCGTCATCGTCTCCCTGGCGGACAAGGTAGTTGCCGTTCGGGACTTCCTCAGCTTCGGCGAAAGCCGTTTCACAGACGGGGAAAGCTATTCCGCACCGGCATTGCAGGGAATGGAGAACCGGAATCGGTATTCCGCATAATGAGGTAATAATAAAAAAGGGATTGGACGCGGCGTCCAATCCCTTTTTTCATTAACTATAGAGCGAAATCACATCCAAATCCTCCGGCACCAGCAGGTTTCCGGAGAAGTATTTCCGTCCTTCCGCCAGATACAGCTTTTGCCGTTGATCCCCGTGGGATTCTTCCGTGTGGTACAGGATGAGGTTCGGAACGGAATACCGCTCCGCCAACTCACAGGCATCCTTCACCGTGGAGTGGGCGATTTTGTGAGGATGGAAGATGTCATTGTCGGATTCCAGGCAAAATGCCTCGTGAAGGAGCCACTCACTGCCCGCCACGTATTTTTCCCCCTCCGGGCGGCAGAATTCGTCCCCCAGACAGGTGAGGCGCTTTTCCGGTTCGTATTCCAGGGAAAAACCAAATTGAATCGTTTTCGGGTTTCCGATGTCGAAGAAGGTGATGGGATGGCCCAGCACCTGGGCGGTTTCGCTGTCTTCCACCGGAATGAGGTGGATGCGGCTGCCGATATGGCACAGCTCCTGCGGCCGGAGCAGCAGGTGGGCCACTTTGTCGATTTTGTCAATCACCGTCCGGGAAGAGTAGATGCGCACCTCCCCTTCATAATCATTCAGTTCCATTCCGTAACCGATTCGCCGCATCATCCAGATGATGCCCATAAAATGGTCCACATGCTGGTGGGTGACGAAGATGTCGTGAACATCCCGCCAGTCCAGGAAGGACTGTTCCAGCTGCCGGAGAATCTGATTTCCGCCGCCGCCGTCCACCAGGAAGAGGCTGCCGTTTTCCTCCAGGGCGAAGCAGGTATTGTAATTCTTTGTGGCCAGCGCAAAGCCGGTCCCCAGTACGTTCATTTTCATAAATTAAATCCTTTCGTTTGTCATAGGCGGACACCCTTGCCGTCCGGATTGTTTTTTTATGGTATATTCTATCACAGAAAAAGGGACTGCGAAAACCGCAATCCCTTCTCCATGCTGTCAATCCCACAAGATGTCAATGTACCGGCGACTTGATTACTTCTGGATTGCCTTGAAATCTTCGGTCTGAGCCTTAATGCCTCTTTCTGCAGCGAATCTCTCGATGGAGGAAGCGCCGAAGAAGCCATCCAGTTCCGGAATGTTGCTGATGATGTACTGCGCATCCTTTGGCTCTGCAATCGGGCCGCCGTGGCAGATAACCATAACATCCGGATTTACGTCTCTTGCTGCTTTGATAATAGCCTTAATTCTTGGAATGCAATCGTCCAGGGACAGAACGGTCTTTGCACCGATGGTTCCCTTGGAGGTCAGGCCCATGTGGGCAACGATGATGTCCGCACCGGCTTCGGCCATTGCAGCGGACTGCTCTGCATCGAATACGTATGGGCAGGTGAGCATATCCAGCTCGTGGGCTTTGCGGATCATGTCAACTTCCAGGCCGTAACCCATGCCGGTCTCTTCCAGATTCTGACGGAATACGCCGTCAATCAGACCAACGGTCGGGAAGTTCTGAACACCGCTGAAACCCTGATCCTTCAGCTGCTGCAGGTAAATGTCCATAACGCGGAACGGGTCGGTACCGCATACGCCGGCGAGAACCGGAGTCTCCTTTACCACCGGCAGAACCTCAGCACCCATCTCAACGACAATCTGGTTGGCATCGCCGTAGGACAACAGGCCTGCCAGAGATCCGCGGCCGGCCATTCTGTAGCGTCCGGAGTTGTAAATAATCAGGATATCTGCACCGCCGGCTTCACTGCTCTTTGCGGTGATTCCGGTTCCGGCGCCAACGCCTACCAGGATTTTGCCGCTTGCAATCTGTTCCTTAAATTTTGCGATATTTTCTTCTCTTGTAAGTCTATTCATTGTGTACCCCTTTCGTCATAAAAATAGATTCATAAGTCCGATTTTTCCGATTCTTCTTACAGAAGGGAAATGAGTTTCTTTGCTGCTGCAACGGCGAATTCTTTGTCGTTGATATCCGTATCCAGCTCTACGATTTCCACATTGGAATCTGCCAGCTCGGTGCGGAGCGTATCGAACAACACCTTATCCGCCTCTGCATCGTAGAACGGTTGACCTTCCACGTCAATCATGGACACGCCCTTCAGCGGAAGCATCAGCGTGGTTTTGCCCGTGGCATCTGCCAAGCGGGTTGCAATCTCATGGCCGATGGATTTCAGCTCATCGGCAGTGGTGCGCATCAGGGTAACCGTTGGATTGTGCTTGTACAGATTCCGATCCTTGAACTGCGCCGGAACCGTATCCATCGGTCCGAAGTTCACCATATCCAGTGCACCCACGGAAACCACCTGCGGAATGCCGTTCTTGCCCGCTGCGGTGAGACGGTCCGGACCTGCGTTGAGCACGCCGCCCACTACTTCGTCGCACCATTCGGTGGTGGTGAGATCCAGCACACCCTTGATGAATCCCTGGTCGATAAGGGCTTCCATGCACTTGCCGCCGGTACCGGTTGCGTGGAATACCAATACGTCGTATCCCTGTTCATGAAGATAATCTTCTGCTGCCTTTACGCACGGTGTGGTTACGCCGAACATGGTAGCTGCCAGAAGCGGATTGCCGTCGCTTTCGATTTCCTTCTGGTTCTGAACCATGCCTACAATGGCGTTGGCTGCGTTGCTGAAAATTACTTTGGAAATGTCATTCAGACCTTCCGCATCCACAACGGATGGAATCATGACGATGTCGCTGGTTCCCACATAAGGTGAAACGTCACCGGACGCCATGGTGGAAACCATCACTTTCGGAACTCCCAGCGGAAGCTGCCGCATTGCCGGAGTGGCCAGTGAGGTTCCGCCGGATCCGCCGATGGAAATGATGCCGTCGAATTTGCCCTCTGCATAGAGCTGAGGAATCAATTTCTCCGTTCCTTTTGCTAAAACTTCTGTGGCGGTAGCACGGTCGCGCTTTTCCACGATGGCGTTGATGTCGGCACCGACTGCCGCCGCAACCTCCGCGCTGCTGATATCCGGTTCTACCACGGGTTCGAATACACCGGTGTTGATGCAGAGGGTTTTCAAACCCTGCTCTTCGATGCATTCCTTAATGAACTTGAGCTCCTTTCCTTTGGTATCAAAGGTTCCGAGTACTGCAACTGTTTTCAATGCTGTATACCTCCTTGTCCGCCTTTTCTTAATTGTATTCTAGCACGAACGAAAAAGTAAAAAATATGTTTTGATTACTAAAAATTGTGTTTATATAACATTTTTGTTGCAAGAAAAACTTATGGTTGTTTTTGCGTGACTCCCGCGTGTTGTTTCGACCGCAGCATGGTTTTGTAGTTTCGCGGCGCCATTCCCTTATACTTCTTGAAAATCTTGCTGAACTGGACCGAATCCGGATACCCCACCCGAAGGGCGACTTCCTGAATCGGCATTTCGCTGACCTCCAGCAGTTCGCAGGCCTTGTTGAGTCGGAAGCGAATCAGGTATTCCGTAAAGCTGATGCCCATTTTCTTTTTGAACAGGGTGCTCAGATATGGGGTAGAAACGTGCAGCACCGTGGAGAGCGCCTGCAGAGTAATGGGCTGTTCGTAGCTCTGGCGAATGTGCTGTTGTACGAACTCGATGTAGTTTCGGGAAGATTCCATTCCCTCCATGGCGGCCTCCCGCTTCTCGTCCAGTGCGCTGTCCATGGGATACTTGAAAGCGCGAGTGGAGGAGATAATCGCTCGCTCCGAAGGAATTCGTTCGAAAGAGGATCCTCCGATAAAACCCTGCGCCGCCGTGTTCTCGTAGAAGTACTGGAGGTCCATCGGTGACTTAATCGGACCGGCGTAGACCATGCGAATCCGCTCCGGCGCCTTCTCCAGGCATGCGGAGAACACCTCGTCCGCCAGGAGTTTTGCCTTCTCTATGGATTGGGCTTTTTTCGGACCCATGGCGCCTCCCGGCGTGAGTCCCAGGTGGGCGCAGATGACGTCTGCTCCCGCGTCAATCATGGCTTCCGCCTGCTCTTTGCTGCACACAAAGGCTAAGGTGAAAAAATCCATTTCATGGGCAATTCGGATGGCTTCCACCTCATTGTCAAATCCCAGACCTTCTTCCTCCAGCGATTCCCGAAAAATACCGTCAATCAGTGCCACCGACGGGAAGTTGACGATGCCGGAAAGTCCGGAATTCTGAATATCTTGGATGTAGTCCCGGAGTTCGATGGTGGGATCCGAGCAGTTCAGTCCGAAGAGCACCGGGGTGTATGGGAGCAGGGTGAGCAACTCTCGCGCCGCAAAGCTTTCAACGATTCGATTGCTGTTTCCGTAGCACAGGTAACTGCCGAAGGACGGGCGCCCGGACGCCCGGAAGCATCCGGCACTGAGGGCCAGCACCATATCGGCCCCGCCGGTAACGGAGGCCAGCGCGGTATGCCCGCATCCGGAAGAAGCACCGATTACGTGCCCGTTGGCCCGGAGATGGTTGTTCAAATGTCTAATAATGTTTTTACGATTGTTCAGCATGGCATCCTCTCTATTGTTCAGTCTGTTGTTCTGTTGGTTCTTGGCCGTCCGATATGTCCCGGGCGAATTCCTCCGGGGTACATCCCCCGTTCACGCGAATTCGCGGCAGCAGGTAGGGATCGTCTCCCGGGTGTACCTTTCCGTATTCGGTGGTAAAAGCACAAAGGAAACCCGCTTCCTTCACCGCCGCCTCACAGGTGTCCGTGTAATCGCCGAAGGGATAGGCGAAGGCCTCGCCGCTGCCCAGCATGTCGATGGATTTCTTCAGGTCCGCTACGTCCTCTTCCTGAGACAGGGCGGTAAAAACACCTCCGTGGCCGATGGTTCCGCCGGGACGGTGCATGTTGTAGGAGTGGGACTGGAAGTTGATGTGCTTGGCATCGCCGTATTTCTGAAGCACATCTTTGCCGTTCTTAGCACAGATAACGAAACTGGTCGCGGTGATGTCGTATTTTTCCAGCACCGGAATTCCGTACTTCTGGAAATCCTTTGTGCAGTCGTCAAAGGTGAGCACCACGGATTTCACCGGCAAATCAATCTTTCCGTCAATGTAATCCCGCAGCTCCTGCCAGGATGGGAAATAATAATCCGCATCGATCAGATACTGCAGGATGGCGGACAGTTCTTCCGTGGACATGTAGTTGGGGTTCAGATCTTCCGGGGGATTGTTCGCATCGTAGATGTTGTGAAACATGCAGACCGCGATGCCGTGACCGTAGCTTGGAGAACTTTGGTCCGGCTTACGGTATGCCGTGCGAACCTTTCGGGTCTTCTTCACCCGGTTGCCGTAATCCTTCAGCGTGTAGGTGATTGTTCCGCTATAGGATTTCCACAGAGTGCCGTCCTTCCGAAAACTGCTTTGATCCAAATCCGTCTGAATGTGGGAGGAAATGTCTTTCTTCCGATAATCCTTCGCCGTGACCCCGGGGTCCGAGAATTTCTCGCCGGGATAC
This sequence comes from Mogibacterium kristiansenii, assembly GCF_029224645.1. Lineage (NCBI taxonomy): Bacteria > Bacillati > Bacillota > Clostridia > Peptostreptococcales > Anaerovoracaceae > Mogibacterium > Mogibacterium kristiansenii. The sequence goes on along the minus strand of NZ_JAQXUZ010000005.1, from coordinate 68,493 downwards.
AGCCGTAGGGTGGTGTCCCCCTTCAAGGAAATGACGGGTTTGCGGCTGAGTCCGCCAATCTGGTGGTGGGCCTGATAGCGAATCAGCAGCACTCCTCCCAGGAGGAGCAGTATCATGATAATTATGATGAGAAGAATGAGTGAATTCTTCCTCCGAAAACGTTTCTCTATATGATTCATCGATGTTCCTCGTGTGTTCCATTTATTCGATACATTATATATAACTGGATATATAACGTACTTTCGATATGTAGAAATATACCGCTATCATATCAGCATTAAAGCCGGAGTTCAACAGGACAGACTATTTGAAAATCGGATAGCGGAAACCCGGGATTGGACGAAACTTTTCTTTTATGGGAAATTGAGATATAATAATATTTTATGGAAGAAACAGTGTGGGCCTGCGGCAAAATGCTGCCGGGGCGCCGATCGTGTTGTTATCATTGACAAAGAGATTGAAATAGAAAGAGGGACTTTAAATGAAGTATTTAATTGATTTTGAAAACGTGGCCAGCAATGGGTTTGAGGGGCTGGAGCTTCTGGATGACGGATCGGAACTGCTGATTTTCTATTCGGAGCAGCACAGCACTATCAGCATTACGGTGCATCAGGAGCTGGAGCGAAGCCGGATTCGGAAGACGTACATGCCGATTAAGACCGGTGGCAAGAACGCCCTGGATTTTCAGCTGGTGAGCTGGCTGGGGTATGAGATCGCAAAGAACGGCGGGGAGCAGTTCGTTATCATCAGCAAGGATACCGGATTCGATGCGGTGGTGGATTTCTGGCAGAAGCGGAATGTGAACGTGTCCCGGCATCCGGACCTGCGCAAGGCGGTGAAAAAAACCATTCTCAAGAGGGCGCCGGAGGCGGCCATCGAAATCCCGGAGGAACTGCCGCAGCCGGAAGAGGCGAAGAGCGGGAAGGACAAGAAGAGCAAGCTGAAGAAGAAGGAGAAGCGGGGCGAAAAAAAGAAAAACGCCGCAGCCAAGGAGAATCGGGTGTTCCAGGGGGATGTGAAGAGCTTGATTCCGGAGTTTTCCGGCGAGGCGAGCCGAATTGCGGAGACCCTTCGGGTGCATAAGACGAAGCAAGCGGTGAACAATGCCCTGGTGAAGATTTACGGCACCGAAATGGCAGGAAAGATCTATAAAGGCATCAAGCCGCTGCTGAAGGGACGGAAGGGTGAGTAGATGGACGTATTGGATTATCGAATGGAGCTGAACCCGAAGCAGACCCGGGGGACCCTGACGGTCCGGAAAATTGCGGACGTGGAGGACATGAACCACGGATTCTATTTTTATCCGGAAGGAGAGGCGCTGATGGCGGTTCCCTATGGCGATATGGGGCAGGTGCTGCATTTCACGGAACCGAATACCTTTCACCTGTACCTGTTTCGGAAGGATGCGGCCTATGCCAAAGCGGCGTTCCGGAAATTTCTGAAGGAGAACGGCTTGGAGGAGGCGTCGAAGGCGGTGGCCAAGAAATCTTTTGAGCCGGCGGAGGACCTGATTCCGATGCCGCTGGACAAGGAGATTCGGGAGCAGATTCGGAAGGACGACCGCAGCAAGTTGATTCACCGAGGAAGCTCGGAAAACTAAATCGAGCGAGACGAAAAGAGGATGAGCGGAGAGAAGAAAATGAGAAATGAGACGGCAGCCGGCAAGAAAAAACGGAAAAACCTGTATCAGATTTTCAATCGGGATCGGCACACCCGAACCATGGGTGTGATTCTGCTTCTGACTCTGGGAATTCTGCTGTGGCAAGAGATCAGTTGGCTGATACCGGAGCAGGTCACCGTTTCCTATGCGGGGATGGACGGAAAGACGAAAACCGTCACCGCCCTCACGCGGCAGACCACGGTGGGGGCCGTACTGAAGGAAGCCAAGATCGGTGCGTCGGAAATCGATACGGTGCACCCCTGCCGGGAGTATCCGATATCCAACAAGATGAAAATCACCGTGGAGGAGTGTATTCACACCCAAATGGAAATTCACGGAAAGATGAAGGATTTCACCCTGAAATCCGGTACCGTTCGGGAGAACCTGAAACTGAACGACATCCACTAGGATAAGGACGACCGCATCTCGCCGGAGCTGGATTCACCGGTTCGGGCGGACACGAAAATTACCGTGGACGAGGTGCACCGGAAGGTGACGGAAGGCACCAAAAAAGTAAAATCCGGGGATAAGGTGGTGCTGGACCCGGGCCTGTCTTCGGGCACGGTGCAGGAAACCGGCGGCCGGGACGGCGAGGGCCTCTATACCTACACCACCACCTATATCAATGGGAAAAAATCCGGCACCCGGACAAAGTTAAAGAAGTGGATTACGAAACCAGAAGATCACACTCTTCGGTGCGGCACCTCGGAAACCGGGGAGAAGGGGGAAGTAAAAGTAAAAAGTACTTTTACCGCCAACACCACCGCCTACTATGCGGGAACCAATGCCCATGGCTCTACGGGCCAGCGGGTGCACTACGGGACCTGTGCGGTGGATCCGTCCGTGATTCCTTACGGAACGCGCCTGTACATCGAGGGCTACGGAATTGCGGTGGCCAACGACTGCGGCGGCGCGGTGCAGGGGCACATTGTGGACCTGTACATGCGAAGCACGGCGGAGTGTATCCGCTGGGGCCGCCAGAACCGGAAAGCCTATGTGCTGGCGGAGTAGAAGAAAAAGAAGCTGGGAAAATGCGGGACGCGTTGGCGCCGGCCGTGTTGGCGTGGCCCGGCGAAGAAATAAGGCTTCGCAGAAAGGAAGGCGCCAACACGGCCGGGGACCGCCCGGGAAAAACCGGAGCATGTTGGCGTGGCCCGGCGAAGAAATAAGGCTTCGCAGGGAGGACGGCGCCAACGCGGCCGCCGACTATACAGGAAAAACCGGAGCATGTTGGCGTGGCCCGGTGAAGAAATAAGGCTTCGCAGGGAGGACGGCGCCAACACGGCCGGCGACCGCCGCCTCTAATTCAGGCCACTTTCGGGAAATCGGAAGAAATTGACGACGGAACCTCGATTCCCAACGTTCCGTCGTCAATTTCCCCGCGGCCGTCGGGAAGATTAGAGTGGAATGCCCGGGGAAGATGGTGAGCTGAGGGCTAGCGAGTAGAAAATCCGGTTCTGAAGAAGTGATTCTGGACACGGATTCAATTTGAATTAGAGTAAAAATATGAAGAAAAAATTGGATTGACGACAGACTTTTCGGATACGAGAGTCTGTCGTCAATTTTTTGTGGTGCCGAATGCAGGTTGGAGCAAGCGGCACGGGGAGATGATTAGAATTGACGACGAAAGGAGGGACGAGTGGTGTTCGTCGTCAATTCTTTCCTTTTGAAAATATAATAGAGGAAAAGTGATGCACGAAGGCGGGTGGGAGCCTTTCGTGCATCACTTTTCGTCTGTGCTCGAGGGCGTGGTGCCCCAAGACGAAGAAACAAGGGCTAGCGGGCAGTGAGGCACCACGCCCGCTCGGCGGGAACGGCTGCTGTGCTCGAGGGCGTGGTGCCCCAAGACGAAGAAACAAGGGCTAGCGAGCGGTGAGGCACCACGCCCGCGCCGGCGGGAACGGCTGCTGTGCTCGAGGACGTGGTGCCTCAAGACGAAGAAACAAGGGTTAGCGGGCGGTGAGGCACCACGCCTGCCGGCCACGGGCGAAAAAACGCGGGGGACTTGGTGCAAAGGAAACGGAAGAACAAGGACCGGCGGGGTTTCGTGCACCAAGACGGCGCCGGCCACGGACGAAGAAACGCGTGGGATTTGGTGCAAAGGAAACGGAAGAACAAGGGCCGGCGAGATTTCGTGCACCAAGTCGGCGCGGGGAGGGGGCAAAGAAACGCGGTGGACTAGGTGCAAAGGGAACGGATGAACAAGGGCCGGCGGGATTTCGTGCACCAAGACGGCGCCGGCCACGGGCGAAAAAACGCGGGGGACTTGGTGCAAAGGAAACGGAGATATAAGGGCCGGCGGGATTTCGTGCACCAAGTCGCGCCCCGCGCCACGCCCGCGCCACGCCCGCACCACGCCCGCGCCGCGCCCCGCGCCACGCCCGCACCACGCCCGGCGCCCCACCACGCCCGCCGGCCCGCACCACGCTTGCTCATTCGGAAGTTTATAAACTTCCGAATGATAATAAAAGTGTACTGAAGGGGAATTTTTTCTGTGGCATAATACTTTCACCGGAAAGGAATCAGCGCTGCAATACCGGAAATAATATGAAAGGAGATGCAATATGAAAAGAACAATCCGTGTTCGGATTGCCGGCAGGAATCCGGAGTTATCCGGATTCCTTAGATTCCTGGGATTCTTGTTCCTTTTGTTTCTCGCGTTGTCTCGGCTGGGAACCGCGTTCCCGGCGGAAGCGGCCACCTCGTCCCCATCAGCCTATACATACGAGGATTGGAAGCATTCCCTGGACCGGGTAGCCGAGAATCTGGAGAAGGACGGATTTCACTACAGCGTAAATGGAGGGAAGGGATCTTACCGGAAAAGCAAAGAGAAGCGGCGCGTGACCAACTGTGCTATCTACGTATCCTGGGCGCTCCAGGATGCGGGAATTATCAAGAAGGGGCAGGTTTTCTGGATTGACAAAGGAGGTGCCATTCGAGGAAAGCGGAAAACCTGCATTACGAAAAACAGCAAGCTGAAGATACTTCATCCCCACAAAAAAGCGAAGCATGCCGGCCTCAAGAAAGGAGATATTTGCGGCTGGGACAACCATATCCATACGGCGGTGTATGCGGGAAGAGATGCCAAAGGCCGAACTTTGTGGTACTCTGCCGGCCGAGACGGAGGTGTGAAGAAGAACGGAAAGTGGTATTTTAAAGCTGGTAAAACCAAAGCGAAGGTGCGGGCGGCCCGATATGACGGAAAAATCGCCACGGTGATTCGTATTCGGAATTTAAAGGCTGCCCCGGCAAAAAAACCAAAAAAAGCAAAAGCAAAGTCGAAGCCGATGTCCGCAGTAAAAGCAGACGAAGAATTAAACCATTCGGGCGAAACTTCCGATGTGGAATTTGAAGAAATCACCCCGGAATACGAAGAGGAAGAGGAGGTGAGCGAAACGGAAGACGGCGGACCGGCAGAGTCGACGGATACGCCGGATACGCCGGAAACGAATCCGGATGCATCAGAAGCGAATCCGGACGCATCAGAATCGAAACCGGAAGACACAGCAGAAAACGTAATCAGCGGAGGGGAGACTTCCGATGAGCCTCGGGATTTTGAGACGGAGGAAAACGATCCGGAGGATGAGGACGGTGCAACGGTGGATGACTCCGCCAACGATACCATTTTGGATCTGGACAAGAACGAGGTCATTTCCGTCAAAGACGGAACGCGGAAGAAAATCCAAGACGGTTACGAGGAAAGCCGGGACCCCGATAATCCGGACGAGGAAAGCCGGGGCACCAAAGGAGAGACAAATAAAGTTCGAAGAATCGATACCCCGGAAACCGGCGACGATGGTTTTGCGGTGGCCATGGTGCTGCTAATTCTCAGCTGCAGCGGACTGCTTGTAATGGCACATCGTCGAAACCCGGAAAGTTGACCATGCGGAAACATCTGTGGTATTCTGTATAACAGTTAAAAAAATGCGTATCACAGATGGGAGAAAACAGTGAGATTATTTATATTACGACATGGACAAACGGATCTGAACCTGGCCCGGAAGGTGCAGGGGCACATGGATGTGGACCTGAACGCCACCGGTATTGAACAGGCAGAGGATTTGGCAAAGGTGGTTCGGGAGAAAAACCTTCGTTTCGATGCAATCTATTGCAGCCCGCTGAGAAGGGCGCTGGATACCTGCGAAATCGTTACCGGACAGAGCCGAGACACGTTTCACGTGGATGATCGAATCGAGGAATTTGATTTCGGCGAGCTGGAAGGCTATGCCTACCGGGAGCTTCCCGGAGAGTCGCAGAAATTCTTTTCCGCACCGGATGAATTTCTGCCGGCGGGGAGAGGGGAGACTTTTCAACATCTGATTCAGCGGATAACGGACTTTTTGGAAGAATTGAAGACTCGGGAACAAGGAAATGTGCTGGTGGCGTCCCACGGAACGGCCATTCACGCCATGCTCCTCTATTTCCGGCACAAAGAGTTGAAAAATTTCTGGGATGAGGATGTGCATAACTGCGATTTGATGATTGTGGACTGCATCGACGGCGAATACGTCGTCCGAGATGAGAAAATTGCGGTAGAGAAAAAAGAAACCGGTTACCTCTAAAGGGTAACCGGTTCGTAATCGAATCGCTTGATGGACTTATCCTCCTCAATCCGATAGACATGGTATTCCTCCGGGACTAACTCCGTCCCCTCCAGGAATACCTTTTTTGATTCGTCGAATTTCTCCGGCTCCACCCGAACGGCGATTCCGCAGCTGGTGGAGATGTGCCGAGGCACCGGCATGATGGTGCAGCCCACCGGCTTCAGCAGCTTCTCGGTGGAAATGGCTCCGTGGGTGGATTCGAAAGTGTACAGGTAAAAAGTATTCGTCATGAACACCACCCTCTCCTACAGAGTGATAACCTTGGAAACTTCCTGCATTGCACCCAGGATGTCATACATGTTGCTGACGGTTCCAACCTTGCAGTCTTCCTTGATTCCGAAGAAGTTCAGGCAAGTGCCGCATACCAGAACCTTGGTTCCTTTCTCAATCAGAGTGTTCAGGTTCTCAATAATCTGAGGCTCTACGCCGGTGGTCAGCTTTACGCCGCCGTTCATGAAGAGCACGTAGGTCGGGATGTTTTCGCTCTCGGACAGGGTGAAGATGGCCATCTTTGCCAGGTTCATTCCCAGTTCGGCATCGCCGTTTCCCAGACCTTCCTTGTTGAAGAATACCGCGTAGCTTCCTTCGTCAAAGCCGTGAGCGGATTCCGGAATATTGCCGTCGCCGTCCGCAAATGTAGCAACGAGCTTCTCTCCTTCCGGTGTAACGGTGATTTCTCTTCCATATGTCTTTCCCAGGCGGGACAGGTTGTCAATCTGAGTCTGACCATCTACCAGAATGGACAGATCCTGAGTGCCGTTGTCCAGCTCTTTCTTCGCCATGATTACAGGAATTGGGCATGCTTTGCCTGCAGCATCTAATCTCATAATGAATTCCTCCTATTATTAAACACAAATATACAAATAAATAGTATCACCAAATCCCGTTTTTTCAAATAGAAAAATCTTATAAAAGAAAATCGGTCCCGCGAAAGTTTCCGGCGAGAGCGAACGGAAAACTCCCGCAAATCGAATTGCTCGTAAGACTTCACAGAAAGGAAATAATGTTGTAGAATTATCTATCATTGAATATACCAATAAGGAGAAGCAAATATGAAAGAATTTATCATTGAAATGGAAAACGGCGGCGTAATGGAAGGGGAACTGTACGAAGACATCGCACCGAAGACGGTGGAGAACTTCGAATCCCTGATTGAAAAGAAGTTCTACGACGGACTGATTTTCCATCGCGTCATCCCGGGATTCATGATTCAGGGCGGATGCCCGAACGGAAACGGCATGGGCGGCCCGGGATATACCATTCCGGGAGAGTTCAACTCCAACGGTTTTAAGAACGACCTGAAGCACACTCGAGGCGTTCTCTCCATGGCAAGAGCGATGGACCCGAATTCCGGCGGATCCCAGTTCTTCATCATGGTAGCGGATGCACCGCATCTGGACGGAGATTATGCCGCATTCGGAAAGATTACCAAGGGTATGGAAGTGGCGGATGCCATCGTGAACACCAAGCGGGATCCGTGGATGGACAAGCCGCTGGAAGATCAGAAAATCAAGAGCATTCGCATGAAGTAAGGCCGAGGACGACAGGAAAAGAAAGGGAAGAGAGAGCAGTATGCAGCAGGAACGAAACATCATCGTAATTGGACATAAGAATCCGGATACGGATTCCATCTGCTCCGCTATCGCATATGCACATTTGAAAAACATGACCACCCACAGTCACCACTACGTTCCGATGCGGGCGGGAGAAATCAGCCAGGAGACCATGTACGTGCTGGACCGCTTCAACATGCCGGTCCCGAATTACTTGGGCGACATCGGTGCTCAGGTATGTGACATGGAAATTCGCCGCACGCCCGGGGCGTCCAAGGACATGACCATCAAGCAGGCATGGGATTTCATGGCAGAGACGGATGCGGTGACACTTGCGGTGACAGAAGAGGACCGGGTCATCGGACTGATCACCAAGGGAGACATCGCCCAGACCTTTATGGAGGCGGAGGACAGTCGGTTCCTGTCTCGCATGAAGCCGCGGTACCGGGATATTGCAGATACCGTGAACGGTACCATCGTGGTGGGCGATGGCGACGACCGCTTTGAAGAAGGCAAGGTATTGGTGGGTGCGGCCATGGTGGAGCGCATGCAGGAGCACATCGAGCCGGGAGATTTGATGCTCATGGTGGACCGGGTGGAAAATCAGATCGGTGCCCTGGAGAAGGGCGCAAAGGTGCTGATTCTCTGTCTGGGAGCCAAGGCCAACGAAGAAGTTATCGCTAAGGCCCGGGCAGAAAAGGCGGTCATCATCGAGACCTCGTTGGATACTTTTGCGGTTTGCATGGAAATCCACAAAAGCGTTCCCCTGGAATCTTTCATGCTGAAAGAAGACATCATGACGTTCCGGATGGACGACTATACGGACAAGGTGCGGGCGGCCATGGCGTCTACCCGCCACAGAGCTTTTCCGGTGGTGGATTCCAACGATCGCTACGTGGGAACCATCTCTCGCCGGAACCTGCTGGGAATCCAGAAGAAGCGAGTGATTCTGGTGGATCACAACGAGACATCCCAGGCCGTGGACAACATCAACGAGGCGGAGATTCTGGAAATCGTGGACCATCACCGCCTGGGCACCCTGCAGACACTGCAGCCGATCTACTTTGTCAATCAGCCGGTGGGCTGTACGGCGACGATTCTGTACGAGATGTTCGTGGAGAAGGGAATCGAGATTGCGCCATCCATCGCCGGACTGCTGTGCGCGGCGGTAATTTCGGACACGCTGATGTTCCGATCTCCGACCTGCACGCTGAAGGACAAGATGGCGGCAGGTGCGCTGGCGCTGCTGGCGGACATCGATATTGAAGCTTTTGCCACGGAAATGTTCGAAGCGGGCTCGGATCTGGGCAACAAGTCGGAAGAGGAAATCTTCTATCAGGATTACAAGAAGTTCACTTTCGGAAACACCAGCTTCGGCGTGGGTCAGATCAGTTCCATGAGTGCGGACGAGCTTCAGGAAATCAAGAAGCGGATTCAGCCGCTGCTTCGCCACGAGTGCGGAAAGAACGGCGTGTCTATGGTCTTCTTCCTGCTGACGGATATTCGGAACTCCTCGTCGGAAATGCTGTACGCCGGTGACCGGGCAGAGGAGCTGGCGGACATCGCCTTTAAGGATGCGCCGAAGAGCGACGGAAGCTATTATTTGGAAGGGGTTCTGTCCCGAAAGAAGCAGCTGATTCCGGCATTTATGCGGGCGATTAACTTGATGTAAAAGGGCTGTGAAAAGTTTTCAAAATACGCAAAAGCATTTTGAACATAAATTAAAAGATTAACATGAAAATCTATTGAAAGCAAGGTTTCAATGTGATAATGTAATGGCTGTGCTATCTGGACTCCATATCCGGACTCGGGTGGTACAGCATTTTATTTTTTGATAAAAATTGAGGGAAGGAAATGGATTACACGAAGGTGCTGAAGGGAATCCTCGATCTCGGGGAGGCAATGATTAACAGCGGTGCAGAGATTGGCCGTGTGGAGGACAGCTTGTATCGGCTGTGCGATGCGTATGGCTTCAAAAAAAGAAATTGTTGGGTGATTTCGTCCAACATACAGGCGACGGTGGAGACTCCGAATGGGGAAACGCTGACGCAGATTCGTCATGTCCCGGGGGGCGAGATGAATTTCGACCGTCTGGATTATCTGAACAATCTGTCCCGTTTCATTTGTAAAAACAAACCGGATGCACCGGAACTTCAGGCGAAGCTTCAGGAGGTAATGGATCGTCCGGAACAGCCGAGGTGGCAGCACTATATAGCCGGTGTCATGGGCGGTGCCGGATTCGCCGTCTTCTTCAATACTAATTTTATGGACACCATCGTGGCCGTGCTGGCATCCCTGATTATCGTGGCACTGGGCGAAGTGCTGGGGAAATACGAGCACAATCCGCTGATTTTCAATGCGATTATCGCCTGCATCGTGGAAACCTTTATCATTCTGGCAGTGACATGCGGATTGGGCGAACACGTGAACTATATCACCATCGGAGTCGTGATGCTGCTGATTTCCGGAATCGGCTTCACCAACGGTATTCGAGACCTGCTGCACAGGGATACCCTGTCCGGTATTGTGAATATCTGGAATTCTGTGCTGGGTGCGACCGGTATTGCTTTGGGAATCGCATTGCCGATTCTGCTTCTGAAAGGAGTGATGTAAGATGTTGGTACTTGCTTCGAGTTTTACAACGCAGCTGATATCCTGCACAATCGCTTGCGTAGGATTCGCGTATTGGTTCAACGTAAAGGGCATTCAGGTGTTGTACTCCGGAATTGGAGCGTTCTTTACCTGGGCGGTATATTATGTATGTTTTGAAATGACCAATAGCAACTTCCAGTCGACATTGTTCGGCGCCATCTTTGTGGCCATCTTCGCCCAGATTATGGCCAGGGTGAACCGAGCGCCGGCAACGATTTTCCTGTGTGTCTGCGTATTTCCGCTGGTTCCGGGACCGAATCTGTATTACATGATGTACTATCTGGTACTGGAGAATTATAAGGTGGCCAAGGAAGAGGCGGTGACGCTGGTACTCACTTGCGTGGGCATTGCTCTGGGCTTCATCGTGGTGGACATCTTCAACAAGTATATCGTGATCATCTTCAAACGTTTGAAGGGCCAGCGGATATCGGAACACGGCGAACGGTATTAATCTCTTTTTGGGAGAGAAAAAATAAAGAATGCCTTTCGATTTGTTAAAAAAAGGACCGGCCGGAAGACTTGACAGAAATATTGTTAGCTTATACAATAAATACCATGGTTGGTTTATTGTATAAGCTAAATTTTTTTAACATCTGAACTGTAAGGAAGGAATGGAGATGAAAAACAAGTACATTGCAAAACGCTATTGGAAGGACAGCTCGTCCCCGATGGGTGCAGTAAATGCAAAGGCAAAACAGTATGACGACGTGATTAACCTGAGCCTGGGCGATCCGGACCTGTTGACCGATAAGGGCGTAATCGAACAGGCTTACAAGGATACTCTGGCAGGTCACACCAAGTACACGGAGTTCCGAGGCGATCCGGAGCTGAGAGCTGAGATTTGCAAGTTCTATAAAGACGAATACGATATGGATGTAACGGATGATGAAATCATCATTACAGCAGCCGGCACGCTGGCAATGCATCTGGTAATGGAAACGATTCTGGACGACGGAGACGAAGTGATTCTTCAGGCACCGTACTTCACACCGTATCCGAAGCAGGTGGAGATGTCGAGAGGTATCCCGGTAGAGCTTCCGACCTACGAGGAAGAGGATTTCCAGGTTAACGTGGAGAGACTGGAGTCCCTGATTACCGAGAGAACCAAGGCTGTCGTTCTGAACACACCGAGCAATCCGACCGGCAGCTGCCTCACCGTGGAAACCATGGAGAAGATTGCAGCAATTGCGGAGAAATACGACCTGCTGGTGGTATGCGATGATATCTACACCGCATTCAGCTATCAGAACCCGTTCGTGCCGTTCGCATCCCTGCCGGGCATGAGAGAGCGCACGATTATCATCAACACCGTATCCAAGAACTTCACCATGACCGGATGGCGTGTGGGCAACATCATTGCTCCGGCGGACTTCATCAAGGTGATGACTGACGTGAACATGAGCGTTGCATTTACGGTAGCGGCACCGACTCAGAGAGCCGCACTGGCCGCATATCGAACCTACAAGGATTTCCAGCCGGCAATGGTAAAAGAATACAAGAAGAGAGTGTTCTACGCAGCGGAGAGAATTAATGCATTGAACAACATGCACGTGCTGTATCCGCCAAAGGGTGCGTTCTACCTCTTCATCAATATCAAGGATACCGGCCTGACTTCCATGGAAGTGGCTGAAAAGATTCTGGACGAAGCGCACGTTCTGACCCTTCCGGGCAACGCATTCGGCGACTGCGGCGAAGGTTTCCTGCGAATCGCATGTACCTGCGGCTGCGAGGAGCTGGGCAAGGCCTTCGATCGAATCGGCGCGATGGACCTTTTCAATCCGAACAAATAAGTATTAAAAAACGGTTCGTTACGAATATTTGTGGGATAGTTACCGGTAACTATCCCATTTTTTTTAATGGGGATGTTTTGAATTTTGAAATCGGAGTAAGGTTGAATGTGGAGCTGTTTTGCGGTATATTATTAGCAGTTATGGAGACGACAAAGAAGACAACAGTGAAGATTATCATAGCAAAAGATCCAAAGAAGCGGAAACCTCAATGGACAGGAGTCATAGTGTATGCACTCCTGCTTATTTTCGTGTTTAATTTTTTTGATTGGAACCGGCCCTATGACGGGTACACCCGCTATGAGGTGGAGGTCAACCGGGAAATTGTGGCCCGGGAACAGAAGGGGGATGTGGCCAAGATTGAGAAGGACATTTCCCTGGTGGATGCGAGTCTGAAGAACGGCGACTCCCTCAGTGGGAAGAGAGCTTGGTACATGGAGCGATTCCGGAACTGCGTGGTGGTGGGAGATTCTCTCACCGAGGGTTTGAGTGTCTATCAGTGGCTTTCGAAGAAGCAGGTATTCAGTTCCGTGGGGGGATCCCTGAACAACGATGAAAAATTGTTCCGGAAGGCGGCGGCCACCTATCCGAAGGCGGCGTTCTTTGCATTCGGAATGAACGACACCATCAACTATCGAGGCGATTCCAAAGCTTTCATTAAGCGGTATGAGAAACTGCTGGATGGAGTGCACAAGAAGAGTCCGAAGACGAAGATCTATATCTGCAGCATTTCTACGCCGACAAGTAAGGCCATCAAGCAGAAGAAATCTTTGGGACATTATAAGAAATTCAACAAGGCTCTGCAGAAGATGTGCGACGATAAGGGCTATACTTACGTGGATGCCAGCCGGATTTTGCCGACGCATAAGGATCTCTATGCGGGAGACGGAATTCATGCGGCCAGCGCGTACTATCCGATGTGGATGGATAAAATGATAGAAAAGGCAAATCTATAGATGAGAGGAACGATGGATAAACAATTGAATCGAATCCCGCCGGTGCTGGTACGACTGGCACTGATATTGGTGCTGTTCCTGTTTCTGCGGGGAATATACGCTTCCGGCAGCGCCCGGGATGTGGATATGGCGGATATCCGAAGCGCCATGCTGCAGAATACGGATATGGGCAAAATGAAAGAGTGCAACAATCGGAAGCTGATGCAGTTCATGGGCATCAACTACGAGAACTACGATTCCTATCTGTACTACAAGAGCAAGGAATCCCTGGGTGTGGATGAAGTGCTGGTGGTAAAAGTACGCAGCGCCGCGGATCTGGACGGCTTGAAGGATGCCGCGGAGAACCGGGTGCAGTCTCAGGAGAAGGCTTTCGACGGCTACGGAACCAACCAGATGAAGTTATTAGCCAATGCGGTGATTGCGACAAAAGGAAACTACCTTTTCTACTGTGTTGCCGAGAACCCGGGAAAATACGAGGAGGTGTTCCGACATGCTGTTCAGTAGTATCCTCTTCTTATTGTATTTCCTTCCGGCGACTCTGGCGATTTACTACCTGGTGCCGCGAAAAAATATCGAAGCCCGGAACCTGGTGCTGCTGGCGGCCAGCCTGCTGTTCTACAGCTGGGGCGAACCGGTGTACATCGTATTGATGATCTACAGCGCGTTCCTGAACTACTACAGCGCCCTGCAGATTGGCAGAGCCCAGGAAAAGGGACGTTCCGGCAAAGGGTCCATGCTCTTTGCCCTGTTCATGAACCTGCTGGTGCTGGGATTCTTTAAATACTTCGGATTCCTGATGGATACCTTCAACTCCCTGACGGGACTGCACATCCATTACACGGCGCTGTCCCTGCCAATCGGAATCTCTTTTTATACCTTCCAGGCGCTGTCCTATATTTTCGACGTGTACCGGAAGAACGTGGGACCTCAGAAGAGTTTTCTGCGCTTTACCCTGTACCTGTCCCTGTTCCCGCAGCTCATTGCGGGTCCGATTGTCAAGTACCGAGATGTGGAGGAGCAGCTCAGCGTCCGCTCCACGGATTGGATTGATTTCGGGGAAGGCACAAAGCGATTTGTTTTCGGCCTGGGCAAAAAAGTCCTGCTGGCCAACAATTTCGGCGCCCTGTACGCCGCCATCGGTGCGCTGCCGGACAGCGATGTTTCCGTGGTGACTTACTGGATCGGAATCGGCGCCTATACATTGCAGATTTATTTCGACTTCAGCGGATATTCGGACATGGCCATCGGCCTGGGACGGATGTTCGGTTTTGAGTTCAGCGAAAACTTCAATTATCCGTACATCTCCGACAGCATCACGGAGTTCTGGAGAAGATGGCACATTTCCCTGAGTACCTGGTTCCGGGAGTACGTGTACATTCCGCTGGGCGGCAATCGGGTCACGGTGCCGAGACATATTCTGAACCTGCTGATTGTGTGGTCCCTCACCGGACTGTGGCACGGTGCCAGCTGGAACTTCGTGCTGTGGGGTACCTATTACGGCGTGCTCCTGATTATCGAGAAATACGTGCTGCATCCATACATGGAGAAATGGCCGGGATGGGTACGGCATCTGTACACGTTGGTCATCGTGATCATCGGCTGGACCTTCTTCAGCATCACGGATTTCGGTGCCATGAAAAAATATTTTGCGGTGATGCTGGGCGTATCCGGTCACGCATTCGCCAACATGAAAACCCTGTATCTCCTGCGCACCCACGGAATTCTCCTGGCGCTGGGCATGTGCCTCAGCACGCCGGCACCGATGAAGTGGTTCCGGGAGCGGCTGGAAAAGGAAGGACACGAGTGGCAGGGCATCGTTCTGCTGATGCTGATTCTCATTCTCAGCATCGCGTACCTGGTGTTCGGATCCTACAATCCGTTCCTGTATTTCCGATTCTAGGGAAAAACGAAGTGCTTCGGCATATCGGATATAGAATGTATGAAAGGTAAATTATGGTTGACAGAAAAATTAAAATGTCAAAAATACTGGGAATCTGCTTCCTGGCGGTAATCTTCGGACTGCAGCTTCTGGGAATTTTTATTCCGGATCGGAAGACCTCCGCTGCGGAGAACCGGGCGCTTCAGACCTTCCCCGCTTTTCGGGTGTCGGAGTATTTGGATGGCCGGTTTGAAAGCAAGATGGACGATTATGCCAACGACCAGATTCCGGGCCGCAACCGCTTCATTCAGGTGAAAGCGGCGGCGGACAAAACCGTGGGGGTTCTGGAGAACAACGGAGTCTACCGGGCAAAAAACGATTATCTGATGGAAAACCTCACTACCCCGGATCCGAAGAACCTCAAGGAGACGGAAGCGGCACTGGCGGACTTTGCGAAGCGCCATTCCAAAATGAAGATGCATTTTCTGCTGGCGCCCAACGCCGGGAACATCCTGTCGGAGGACCTGCCGATCACGGTACAGATGGCCGATCAGAATAAGCAGATGGACGACTTCTACGCTTCTGTGGAGAAGTCCGGAATCACTCCGATTGATATTCGGTCTGCTTTTATAAAAGCAAAAGACGACGTGCAGCTGTACTACCGGACGGACCACCACTGGACGACGGACGGCGCGTATCTGGCGTACCGGAATTCCATCGGCGCCCTGACCGGGGACAAGCCGGAGGATTTTGCGCCGAAGGTGGTGAAAAATGATTTCCGGGGCACGCTGTATTCCAAGAGCGGTTTCGTGAACGGGATGGACGACGCCATCAAGATCTATCTTCCGGCGAATCGGGATTACCGCAAGTCCGTAATCTACTACACGGACACGCAGAAGAAGACGGCGGAATTCTATCAGCTGAAAAATTTGAAGAAGAAGGATGCCTATACGGTGTTCGGTGGAAGCAACCATCCGATGTATACCATCGAAACGCCGGTGACCGGTGGGAAACGCCTGCTGCTGATTAAGGATTCCTACGCAAATAGTTTTATTCCGTTCTTGACGCAGCACTACCGGGAAATCGTGGTGGTGGATCCGCGATACTACTTTGAGAATCTGGAGGATCTGATTCAGTCGGAAAAGGTTACGGACGTGCTGTTCCTGTACAACGCCAACACCTTCTTCGGGGACGATTCCCTGAAGATTATGCTGGGAGATACGGAGTAGCGGACCGATTGGAGTATAATCCATGGGAGAAATTATTAT
The DNA here is from genome assembly GCF_029224645.1 of Mogibacterium kristiansenii. Classification (NCBI taxonomy): domain Bacteria; kingdom Bacillati; phylum Bacillota; class Clostridia; order Peptostreptococcales; family Anaerovoracaceae; genus Mogibacterium; species Mogibacterium kristiansenii. The sequence continues at coordinate 52,134 of NZ_JAQXUZ010000005.1, read as the reverse complement.
GTAGGAGATCGTGATGAATGAGCAATTGGGAGTGATGAATCCAATTACGGAGGGGCGCATTGGACGGGCGATGTTTCGGTATTTTCTGCCGCTGGTCGCCGGAACTATTTTTCAGCAGATTTACAGTTTGGCAGATGCGGTGATTGTGGGCCGGTTCGTGGGAAAAGCGGGATTGGCGGCAATCGGCGGATCTGCCTCTACTGTTCTGTATATCGTCACGATGGTGTTCGCCTCGATGTTCGCCGGCGCATCCGTGACATTGTCCCAGTATTTTGGGGCTCGGGAAGAGAAGAAGCTGCATGAAGCGCTACATACCATGGTGATATTCGGCATCCTCGCATCCGCCGTGACGACGGTGCTGGGCGTGACCCTCAGCCGGTGGGCGATGGTGATGATGCGGACGCCGGAAAGCCTGATGACCTATTCCGTTCAGTATATGGTAATCTATTTCGGCGGCGTGTCCACGGTAATTCTGTACAATATGGGTTCTTCCATCCTGCGGGCAATCGGCGATTCCAAGCGGCCGTTCCATTATCTGATTGTGTGCTGCGTGCTGAATATCGTCCTGGATATTCTGTTCGTGGTAGTGTGGAAAAAAGAGGTCATCGGTGCGGGATTGGCAACCGTCATTTCTCAGGGCGTCAGTGCATTCCTGGTAATGCGAGCGCTGGTGCGGAACAAGGAAATGGAAGGGATTCCGTTCCGTCTGTCCCTTCGGGTTCGAGACCTGAAGGAAGGTTTCAATGGAATGATTCTAAAGCATCAGATGCGGCTTGGCACACCGGGGTCGATTCAGGCAGTGGCCTACGGCATCTCGAACATACTGATTCAGGCCTGCATCAACGGATTCGGAGAGGATATCGTAGCGGCTTGGGCGGCATACTTTAAAACCGATGTTATTATCTGGGCAATCCTGAATGCCTTCGGCGTGACCGTCACGACGTTCGTGGGCCAGAACTACGGTGCCGGAAAGAAGGAGCGAATATTCCAAAGCGTGCGGATGGGATTGATGCAGTCGTCGCTGCTGGTAGTGTCGCTTGTTGTGCTGCTGATGAGCTGTGCCCATCCGATTTTGTGCCTCTTCCTGACCGATGAAGATGTTATTCAAATCGGCGTGACCATGATGCATCAATTCATGCCGTGGTACGTTCTGTCCGTCATCCTGGAGATTTTCAACGGTGCATTGCGAGGCCTGGGCGATGTAAAAATTCCAACCATCATCACCACAGGCTGCGTACTGGGATTGCGAATTCCGTGGGTGACCTGGATTGTTCCGGCATACCACGAGGTGCTGACGGTAATTCTCAGTTACCCGATGGCCTGGATTCTGGCATTGTCGATGATTATTCCGTATTATCTGCATCGGAAAAAACAAATGGGAAGAGTTGTGGTAAGGTAAAGTAAGGTAAAGTAAGGTAAAGAAAGGTAAGGAAAGGACCGAAACCCGGGAGGTGCGAATGTGCGCCCCGGGTTCCGGTCCTTTCATTTAAAGTCGGCCCGTCCGGCGGCTCGGTTCGCGCCCGGGTACCCGCAAAGCCAATGAAATCGGTTTTCAAGCGCGAACCGCGGGACCGAGAAGAGAAGAAATCCGGCCCAAAAGAGGCGCCGCAGCGAGCCGGGCAGGAAAAAGTTTGCTCCCCAAGACGAAGGAATAAGGGCTAGCGGGGAGTGGGGAGCAAACCTCGGGCCCAGCGGCCGGCACCGGGCAGGAAAAAGTTTGCTCCCCTGGACGGAGGAATAAGGGCTAGAAGGGAGTGGGGAGCAAACCCCCAGGGCCTGAAATTCAGAAAAGGCGGCCCAGTCGCCGGCCCTAACAAAAGCCCCGGCGCCGCTGGCAATGCGATCAGCGCCGGGGCTTTCCTATACTGCTTCCTACACCGGAAATGTGGCACTAATTCGGAGGGACTTCCCGTCCGGTGTGTAGGCGGCAATTTTGCCGCCGTGGGCTCGGACCACCGCCCGGGCAATGGAGAGGCCGATGCCGTGCCCGCCGGTTTCGCTGTTCCGGGAGCTGTCTGCCCGGTAGAATCGGTCGAAAAAGTGAGGGATGGATTTCTTCTGAATCTCATCCACGGAATTGCTCACCGTGAGGAAAATGTTTTTACCCTGACGATAGAAGAAGAGGCGGATATCACCGGAATCCGAAGAATATTTGAACGCGTTGTCCAAGAGGATGCTCACCAGCTTGCGGAGGGCACTCTCGTCGCCTCGCAGGAACAGATCGTCCGCCACATCGTAGTTGTATTTTTTCTCGGAAACAAGGGCCCGGGATTCGAAAGAATGGGCCACGTCGCCAACGATTTTCGAGAAATTCAATCGCTTCATGTTGACGGAGGTTTTCTGCACCTCCTCCATGCGGGTCAGGTACACCAGCTCTTCGGTGAGGGTGGACAGGCGCCGGGTCTGCTGCCGGATATCCTCCAACCATTCGTTGGGCGCATCGTCCGGCTGTTCCATCTCCAGAACGGACACGTCTGCGTTGATGATGGTCAGTGGCGTGCGAATTTCATGTCCCGCATCGGTGATGAACCGCTGCTGTTTTTCGTAGCTTTCCGCCACCGGCCGGAGAATTTTTCCGGAGAAAAAGGTGATTAGTGCGGAAATGATTGTGACGCCGATGAGGCACACCAGAATGCTGACGTTTCGGAAGGCCCGGAAATTGTCCAGAGAACGGGAGCAATCCAGGTAGACGTAGCGACTTCCGCCCTTTTCCGTCACTCGGGTGCAGCGGAAGTCTTCAATAAAAGTACATTTTCCGTCTTTCGAAAGCTTCCGTTCCGCCTTTCGCTGAATGGATTCCAGTGCATTCTTATTTACCGCCAGCAGCTGGGAGGAATCCACTTCCCGCAGGGTTCCGTTAGAATTGGTCAGCACCGAAAAATATCGGGTTTCAAATGGCTGCGCGGAAGTGCGGGCCTTGTTGTCCAGCTGAATCCGGAAAATATAGCTGCGGTCGTTGGTATCATCCTTCGGATTTAATTTAGAAAAGCGGCGCTTCTTCTGAACGATGCTGGTGGATTTTTCTTCCAAATCGCCGCTGCCGGAAACCTCCACGGAATCGCGTTTTCCTTTTATTAGCAGGCTTTCCGGAAACGTCCCGTGATTGGCCGACAGAATCGAAAGGGTCCAGTCCGCTCGGTCTACCACGTTTCGGTAGCTGATGCCGTTGATGATAATCGTCAGTAGCGCGATGGTGAAGAATACCGATAGGATGGTCACCGCGATGAATCGGTGCCGTAATTTTTTTACCATATTAGTCCTCTTCCTCCACCACCAGGGAATACCCCACGTTTCGGGTAGCCTTAATCAGCACGTTCGCCCCCAAAGCCTTGAATTTCCGGCGAAGATAGGAAATGTACACCCAGATGATGCTGGTCTCCGCATCGCTGTCCAGCCCCCAAATCCGCTCGAAAATCTGCTCCGTGGACAGCACCTGCCCCGGATTGCTCATGAGGAGTTCCATCAGCTGAAACTCCTTGTTGGCCAGCCGGATGGAATTCTCCCCGCAGGCCAGCTCGTAATTGGTCCGGTCCAGAGTCACGTTCCCCAGCTGCAGCACGGAGCTTGGATTCTTGGTCTGAACTCGGGTAATGGCCCGGATTCGCGCAAGCAGCTCTTTCGGATCGAAGGGTTTCGTCAGATAATCGTTGGCGCCGCTGTCCAGCCCCAGCACCTTGTCGTCCACCTCGGAGCGGGCGGTGAGAATCAGCACCGGCGTCAGGTCGTTCCGCTCCCGCAGCGTGCGCAGCACCGTCAGGCCGTCCACCTTCGGCATCATCAGATCCAGAATGACGGCGTCGTAACTGCTCACGTCCAGAAAATCCAACGCTTCTTCCCCGTTGTATGCCGCATCCACCGAGTAATGGCTGCTCTCCAGAATCCGGGTCAGCGCCCGGGAGAGAGATTTTTCGTCTTCCGCAAGAAGTAGTCGCATAAGTTTTTTTCCTTTCCGCTAAAAACATTTTCGCTAAAAATATCTTCTATTTATATGTCACCCGTTTCCGGCGAATCCCCATAAAGGCGGCACACATCGCCAGTTCCATCAGAAGAAATATCTCTCCGATTCGAAATGCCGTGTCGGAGAAGAAACCTTCCGGCAGCAAGTTGATGAGATTATCTTCCGTCGGATTCAGGATCCACAGGTCGTTATCAAAGAACAAATGATGAAATATCACGAAGTACCGGTCGAAACTTCCGGAAACAATCAGTGCGGTGAGGCCGATAATCGCCAGCAGGACGCCGGTTATTTTTGGGACCAGTACGATGAAATCCGGGAGCCGGTTCGGATGCTGATTTCGACCGAAGCAAAGCACCCCGAGAATTCCCATGCTGATGAGGGCCGTGATCTTTCGAAGACGGAATCCGCCCAGAAAAAGTGCCCGGCAATCCTTCAGGTGAGCCTTTTCTCGATTGGAGAAGAATTCCTGTTGCTTGCCGTCGATGGTGGTCATCACGGTGAGATTTTTTCGGTCCCCTTTGAGGTAGTCCATCATCTCTTCTGTCACCTGCAGTGCGGATTCCATGGACAGCTCGCCTCGCACATCCTCCAGCACCATGTATTTGTCGTATTCTTTTTCGAACCAACCCGGAGTGCGATAGAGCAGAATTTCCGCAGCGGTGAGCAGCAGGCACAGCATCATCGTCAGGCTGAACAGGAGGCTCAGCACCAAAGCGGCTCCGGGGCATCGTCGTTTGTCTTCCATATTATATCCCTTTCCGTATCATACTCGGAATACCTTAAGCGGAGCTGAGTTCCGGCGGGCATCCCGATAAAATATTATATCTTTCAACGGGGAACATATCAACCGTTTGCGGTGGCTGCCGGCGGGGACCGCATCCAATCCGAAGGTATCCGAAATGAGCATAAATAAGTGGTTATATATAATATATCTGTGGTTTAATAAGCAAAAAAGTACTCTTTCGAGTACCCCTTCAATCCGTACCGTTATGATAAAATAAATAATCATGGAGATATAATGCATGAATGGTCGGCAAGTACGCAATATCACGGAACACCGGCCGGACATCATCCTTCCCTGGGGGTTGCAGGGGAGAATGAGGAAGGGGGAAAAATGATAGGCTATTTTCGTAAGCGAAAAAGAGTTGCCTGGATCGTGACGCTTTTGCTGTCCGTGACCATCCTGTTTGGAATGTCCGGAACAACAGTGTCCGCGGCAACCGGTGCCGTGGCAGATGATGTGACCATCGGTCATTGGCACGATTCTATTGCAATTGATGACACCACAAAGAATATCGGGAGGATTTGGACGGACAAGTCCGTATCTGCCGGCAACATTGTGATGGGGAAGCTGGATAATTCCGGCACGAAGACCGTGGAGAAGAACGGAGATTCCGACTTCCTGGTAGGTCTGTCCGCACTGTCTTCCGCTGCGAAGATCATGGGACAGTCCACCGTTCCGCTGGACATCGTAATGGTGCTGGACGTATCCGGAAGTATGGCTAACAAAGACAACAAAACTGGCAAAGATAAAATGAGCACCCTGAAGACGGCGGTGAACTCTTTTATTGACGAGACGGCAAGGACCAACAGCGAGCGGTCCAACGAGAACCTGCACAGCCGCATTTCGCTGGTGAAATTCTCGGGCAAACAAACCGACAACGTGGGAAATGATACCTACCGATCGGGTGGCTATACTTACAACTACACTCAGGTTGTAAGCAACTACAAAGCGTACACCAACGACAACAAGTCGGAGCTGCAGAACAAGGTCAATGCGCTGAAACCGGCAGGTGCCACCGCGGCGGATTACGCCATGGATCAGGCCAAGAAGCAGGTGGACCAAAGCAAGAGAGACGAGGCCGCCAATCCGAACCGAAAGAACGTGAAGCGCATCGTCATCTTCTTCACTGATGGCGAGCCGACTTACCAAAGCAATTTTGACGAAGACGTCGCCAATGCGGCAATTCAGAAGGCGAAGACCATCAAGACCGACGCCACCATGTATTCCATCGGCGTGTTCAAGGATGCGGATGCCGGCAGCACCAAAGACAAGTTCAACAAGTACATGCACGGCATGTCCAGCAACTATCCGAACGCGACTGCGTACAACAATCTGGGCACCCGTGCCACGAATTCGGACGGAAGCGAGACCGCCTTCTACAAGGCCGCAACCCAGGCTTCGGAGCTGAATAACATCTTCAATGAAATTCAGGAAGAAATCATCGCGACGGCCCAGTCTCCGACGGAAGTGGAAGCCGGTGCGGATCCGACGCAGAGCGGCTACGTGACTCTGGTGGATCAGCTGGGGGACTACATGCAGGTAGATGATTTGAATTCCCTGCTGTACGCAGAGAACCAGTACCACTACACAAAAAAGGATGTGACCGAGGAAGGAAACACCACCAAGGTAACCTACACCTTTGAAAAGGAGATCCCGAACACGAATCACGTATATCCGACGGGAAATCTGAGAGATATCAAGATTACCGTAGAGAAAGCCGATGCGGCGACCGCACTGGCGACGGGAGACAAGGTGACCGTAAAGATTCCGGCCAACCTGATTCCGCTGAGATACTATGAAGTTACCAAGGACAACAAGCTTACCGTCGACGACACCTATCCATGTCGACTCTTCTATGACGTGAGCCTGAAGGCAGCGGCAGAGAAGAAGCTGGAGAGACCGGATGAAGCGATGGAGGCTTATATTGCCGAAAATTCCAACGAAGACGGTCAGGTGGCGTTCTATGCCAACAAGTACGACAAGAAGTCTTCCAATCGGGGTTCGGAAGGCATCGGCGCATATGCCAACTTCACGCCGGCATCCACCAACGACTTCTACTACTTCCAGGAGGACGAGATTCTGTACACGGATGAAGCATGTACCCATCCGGAAAAGGATTCCATCGATACCAGTGGCGATACCACGTACTACTACCAGCGTCAGTATTACAATAGAGACGCTTCCGGAAATGCGGTGAAGAAGACAAACACCGTAAAGGTTCCGGGCAACAGCAATCTTCTCCTGGAAGGCTATGCGAAGAAAAACACCAAGACGGGTGAATACTACATCCCGGCCGGAACACCGAGAAGCACCAGTCTGACTTATTTTACCGAAAATAAGGCGGACGGCGCCAATAAGTCCCAGACATCCAATCGGGTAATCAAGCCGGTATGGGAGAACAACTACGCCGGAAAGAGCGTGTTTACCTATCTGGGCAACAACGGAAAGCTGGTCAAGGAACTTCCGGGCGAGCTGGATATTCGGAAATCCGTACAGGCGGCAGAGGACCATCAGGTTCCGGACATCCTGAAGGATCAGGAATTCGAGTACAGCCTGACATTTACCGGCGGTACAAAAGAAAAATACACCGCTCAGAAATACACCGGTGCGGACAAAGAGGGAGACGAGTTCACTGTCAAGTCCGGAGATACCTTTAAATTAAAGGACGATCAGACCTTGAAGATCTACGGTGTGGATGGCGGAACCCGGTACACCGTAACCGAGGCAAAGCCGGAGCATTTCACCGGAAGCGCAGCACAGCGGAATGCCGGTGAAGGCAGCGAGACCGGAACGAACAACGACGGCGGAGTATATGCGAAGGGAACCGTTGCCGGCAAAGATGCCGCAGTGGTAGATTACACCAATATCTATCAGGCCGACTCCACCACACTGAAGGGTTCCGAGTCCCTGAAGATTAAGAAGAATTTCGAAACCGCATCCGGTGCATCCGCATGGGATATGGATTATTTGAAGGACGCGAAATTCCAGTTCATTCTGAGCCCGCTGGATAACGAATGTCCGATGCCAAAGGATGCCGCTGTTGTGGACGGCATGAAGGTTTCCCGCCTGAACGTAAACTCCAAGGCTGAAATCGAAAAAGCCTTTGGCGATATCGAATACACCAAGCCGGGAACATACGAGTACCAGATTACGGAAAAGGATCCGGGAGATACGGCGAAGCAGGGTGTAACCTACTCCAGCGCATCGTACCGCGTTACCGTAAAGGTGACCGATGAGAACGGAAGACTGAAGGCAAATGCCACCATGAAGAAAATCCGCAAGGATGACGGCTCGGAAGTGGCAAACCCAACTTCCGTGGACAACAAAACCGCGGCATTTGCGAACGTATATGATGCGAAAGAACAGACCGTTGATCTGGGTGCCGGAAAGGAATTTACGGATTCCACCGGAACCAAGACCTTAAAGGACGGCGACTATAAGTTCCGACTCACACCGGTTACCGAAGGGGCACCGCTGCCGGATGGCGCATCCGGACATGTGGACGCGTCGAATATCGGAAATGGCGTGAAATTCGGAAATATCACCTTTACGGCAGAGCATGCAAAGGGTGCAACGCAGGATAAACCGCTCACTTACGAGTACAAGATGAAGGAAATCCTACCGGAAAGTGCAACCGCATCCAACCACTACACCGTAGACGGATTGACCTATGACAACGCGGAATACAAGGTGCGCATCAACGTGTACATCGATGACGTGGATGGTCAGGACACGGTAGTTGCGGATTACAAGTATCTGGATGCAGACGGAAAAGAACTGCAGACCATGCCGATTTTCCGGAACTCCTACAAAGCAGATGCCGTAACCCTTACCGGAAACACGGCACTGGCGGGCGAGAAGACCCTCACCGGAAGAGACGGAAAGACCGACGAAGCATTTAACTTCAAATTGACACCGGATGCAGAGACGCAGAAGGCGATTGAGAAGAACGATGTTTCCATCGCCGAGAACGGAGATACCGCTTCGGTAAAGAACCTGAAGAACGGCGAGGCAAAGGACTTTGGATTCGGCAATGTTACCTTCCGAAAAGAAGGCGTATATCGTTTTGACATTACCGAGATGGTACCGGGAACACCGGCCGGCGGAATGACCTATGACCGCCACGCTGCCAAAGTAACCGTGACCGTAACCGACGACGCAGATCACCCGGGCAAACTCAAAGCCAAGGTGGAATACAACAACGGCACCGCATCGGATCGGACGGACAAAGCCGTATTCAAGAACAAATACGAATCCAGCCTGGTATACGGAACCACCGGTGCCTTGAACATTCAGAAGGTGCTGAACGGCCGTACCATGAAGGCGGGAGAATTTGAATTCACCTATGGACTGAAGGACGGCCAGACGGTGAAAATCACCAACCCGAACCAGCGCGAATCCGGCGAAGCGGACACCATGAATGTTCTGGCAGATCTTACCTTCGACCAGACCATGTCCGGAAAGACCCAGACCTACATCGTTCGGGAAACCAAGGGAAGCATCAAGGGTGTGACCTACGACGAACGAATCGGCACCGTGGAAATCACACCACAGGACAACGGCGACGGAACCATGCACGTGGTAACAAAGGTAACCATGAAGAACGCAGATGGTTCCGGCGAATCGGTAAAAACATACGACAGCTCCAACCACAATTCCGGCACTCCGACCGTTCGGTTCACCAACACCTATGCGGCGGCAGCGACGGATCCGGTACAGGTCATCACCGGCTTCAACAAGAAGCTCACCGGAAGAGAGTGGAAGGACGGCGAAACCTTTACCTTTAAGCTGAAGAACGTATCGAAACCGGATGGCGTGGAAACCGCACCGATGCCGAAGAAGGACGAAATTACCGTCAGCAAAGCAGATGTGAAAGACGGAAAAGCTCCGATTGAATTCGGCGCACTGACCTTTAAAAAGGCGGGCGAGTATAAGTACCAGCTGAACGAGCAGGTACCGAGTCCGGAAGCAGCGGGCATGACCTACGACAAGGCGGTTCGCGACATTACCGTCACCGTTACCGATAACGGAACGGGCAAGCTCACCGCAGCGGTAACCGCTGTCAGTGGAAACGAGACCTTTACAAATGAATACAAGACAGAAGATCTGCCGATGGATCAGGTTCTGGGACTGAGCATGACCAAAGTTCTGACCGGTCGGGATATGACGGAAGATGATTTTAGTTTTACCCTGAAAGGCACAGACGAAGCGTCGGCGAAGAAGCTGAACATTGCGGAAGACGGTGAAACCGTATCGAGCAAAGACGGTGCGGACGGCGAGACCGTTACCGTACTGAGCGGATTGAACATGACCCTGAAACAGGCGGATATCGGAAAGACGTACGCATACACCTTCGAAGAGGTGAAGGGCTCCGCAAAGGGTATCGTCTACGATGAGAGTCAGTACAAGCTGGAAATCACCGCGAAGGACGGCGGCGACGGAACGCTGAAGGCGGAAGTGGTACTGAAGGACAAGTCCGGTAAGGAATTGTTCCGGAAGACCGTAAGCAAAGAGAATCCGGCAATGGGCGAAAAGGGCATCACCCTCGCTTTTGCGAACCGGTACGACGGATCCACGGATGTTTCCGGCGGAACCAAGGCGGACATCAACGCTTCCAAGAAGCTGACCGGCCGGAAGCTGAAAGCCGGCGAGTTCACCTTTAAGCTGATGACGAAGCCGGGTGACGGCAGCAAAGGCACCGTACTTCAGACCAAGGAGAACGGCGCAGACGGCAGCATTCATTTCGATGCGCTGAGCTACCGGACCAACGAGAAGGCGGCAGGCAGCGGCACCGTACTGAAGAAGGCGGTAGAAGACGGATATGCAACCAAGACCACCAAGGATGGCAAGGTGGTATACACCGTGAACTACCGTGTTGAAGAATCGGCAAACAACCTGCCAAAGGGCGTTACCGTGACTGCTGGAAGCTTTGATCTCTCGGTAGAGGTTACCGACAAAAACGATGGAACCCTCAAAGCGAAGACCATTTATCCGAAGGATTCCGGAGATAAGTGCGAATTTGTGAACACCTACGGAAACGGCGAGGAAGTTCAGGTGAACGTATCCGGAAGCAAGACTTTGGAAGAAGCAGAGGAAGGATTGAATCCGCCGGATATCAGCGGCAAGTTCACCTTTACGCTGGAGGCGCTGACCAAAGGCGCTCCGATGCCGAAGGATAAAACGGTTACCAACGACGGAAACGGCAACGTAACCTTTGGAACCCTGGCATTCAAAATTGACAATCTGGAAGACGTGGACCAGGCAGATGACGGTTCCCGCGAAAAGACCTTCAAGTACAGCGTGACGGAGTCCGGAAACGTACCGGGCGTTGATAACGATTCCAAGAGCACCAAGGAATTCGAACTCACCCTCAAGGATGACGGAGAAGGAAACCTGACGGTAATCCCGAAGGAGACCAATAACCTGTTTACTTTTACCAACACCTATGGGGTAAAGAAACTCTCCTCCAGCGTGACGGATCAGATTGACATCACCAAGAAATTGGACGGAAGAAATCTGAAGGACGACGAATTCAAGTTCCGTCTGATGGAGGACGGCAAGGAGATCTCGAAAGCAGCAAATGATGCAAACGGCAAGGTTACCTTCGATAAGATTACCTACACAAAGCCGGGAAGCCACACCTACACTGTATGTGAGGAGAATGACGGCAAGGGCGGCGTGATCTATGACAGCAATAGCTACACCGTGTACACACTGGTTGTGGACAACGGAAACGGCAAGCTGGAAGCGACCCACCGCATCGATAAGGAAATCTCCGGTGACCAGCCGGCTGCGAAGGATATTACCTTCGCCAACAAGTATCAGGCAAAGCCGACAGAGGTAAGCCTGGGCGTGACAAAACGTTTGGACAACGCAAAACTGAAGAGTGGGCAGTTCACCTTCGTGCTGAAGGATGCGAACGGCGAGGAAGTGGAACGTGCTACGAATAAGGCGGACGGAAGTGTTCAGTTCAAGGCAATTTCGTTCGACAAGGCCGGAACCTACGAGTACACCATCGAAGAGCTGAATGACAAGCAGAAGGAAATCACCTATGACACCAAGGTTCATCATGTGACTATTACGGTGACGGATGATGGTGAAGGTTCCTTAAAGGCGGTTCTGACCGGCGATACGGCGGCGGTATTCATCAACAGCTATGATAACGGTGACAACGGCGGTGGCGATGACGACGGTAAAACACCGGTTGTAACGCCGACCGGCATCCAGACCGGAGACTACACCAGTGGTTTCATGGGAATGGTAGTGCTGTTCCTGTCCGCATGTGCAAGCCTGGCAGTGACCCTTCGCAAGAAGAGAGTATAGCAGCAGGGGTTTCGTAACGGATGAAACCGTAAAGGAAATGTATCCTATCAATTAATCCCCTAAATAAAGGGAGCAGCGATTTCGATTTTGAAATCGCTGCTTTCTTTTTTTTGTGCAAGGGATCTGCCGGAGGCCCGGGCTCCGGCATGGGGCACAGGGTTCGCGCTCGCCTGCCCGCAAAGCCAATGAATTCGGTTTTCGAGCGCGAACTTTGTGCCGGGAAAAGAGGGAAATAGAGCCCGGGCGGCGGCATGGTTCGCGCACGGTTGCCCGCAAAGCCAATGAATTCGGTTTCCGAGCGCGAACCCTGAGCCGGAAGAAAGCGAAAAAGTGGACCGGGCGCCGGGGAGGTTCGCGCACGTCTGCCCGCAGGTGACAGCAGTGGTTTGTATTTATTAAGTACAATCTCACAGAAAGTACTGCATTGTGTGAGAAAAAGTTTAAAAGTATGTCGTATGAAATTTTACCTTCTTAGCAGTATGTGCCATACTGAAGAAAATACAAGGAGGCACATATGATTTGTAAGGATATCAGTTTTATTGAAAAGGTTTTGTCAGAACAAGAACTCTTGAAAAGTAAATGTGAGAATAAGTTGTATTCCCTCCGGGAATACAAGGGACAACTTTTGAAAGTCGGTTATACAAAAGGACATCCGTATTATTCGGCATATTTTCCGGGAGAAGCAAAGCATTATTTGGGAAAAGAAACGCATCCGGATGTTTTAGGAATTCGAGAATACAGATTATATGAAACTCTATTAACTTTAGCTGAAGGGAATATTGAAGCGGCAGAGTATTTTCTGAGTCATTTTGTACCAATTTCGAACGAGGAACTATTAAAAGTGCTTCCGAAACATTATATTCCATCTACTTTGAATGGAGCTATGGAGTGCAGTGATGCGAAAACGCTTCTGCTTAAAGATTTGCAGCACCTGAAAGATATTTGTCCGGTTCCACATCCGGAATCGTTGCAAGTATCAACGGTAGACGGATCTTTCGTGCGAAGCCGCTCAGAATCATTGACGTACAATTTACTGCATTCATATGGGTTGGATTTTTTCCATGAGCTACCAATATATATAAATGGCCGATATATTTATCCGGATTTCACAATTGTGCATCCGTTTGAACCGATTCTTTACATCATAGAACATTTGGGACTTTGGTTTAAGGATGATATTGGTGAAAAATACAGTTCTTCATTCTATCAAAAGTCTCTTATTTATGAGGAAATGGGATTCTCGCCGGGTGTAACATTGTTGTTGTCTTTTGAAAACTCAAAAAGTGGCCCGGACTTGGAAAGTCTCGCTAAAATCATTGAACAAACCTTCGGAAGAGTTCCGACAGCACAAGCCCGAAAAATTGGAATAACTGCAGAAGATTTTCTGAAATCCCAGACGGAACATTTTCCTGAAAATATAAGAGAATCCTTTGCGACGATTTCTATCCGCTAAAGAGCAGAAAAAGCGTCCCGGACCCCGGTTTGGTTCGCGCACGTCTGCCCGCAAAGCCAATGAACTCGGTTTCCGAGCGCGAACCCTGAGCCGGAAGAAAGCGGAAAAGCGGCCCAGGCCTCGGGGAGGTTCGCGCACGCCTGCCCGCAAAGCCAATGAACTCGGTTTTCGAGCGCGAACCCTGTGCCGGAAGAAAGCGAAAAAGCGGCCCGGGCCTCGGTTCGGTTCGCGCACGCCTGCCCGCAAAGCCAATGAAATCGGTTTTAGAGCGCGAACCCTGTGCCGAAAGAAAGTGAAAAAGTGGCCCGGGCCCCGGTTCGGTTCGCGCTCACCTGCCCGCAAAGGCAATGAACTCGGTTTTCGAGCGCGAACTTTGTGTCGGGAAAAGAGGGAAATAGAGCCCGGGCCTCGGTTCGGTTCGCGCACGCCTGCCCGCAAAGCCAATGAATTCGGTTTCCGAGCGCGAACCCTGTGCCGGAAGAAAGTGAAAAAGCGGCCCGGGCCCCGGTTCGGTTCGCGTACGCCTGCCCGCAAAGGCAATGAATTCGGTTTTAGAGCGCGAACCCTGTGCCGGAAGAAAGTGAAAAAGTGGCCCGGGCGGCGGCATGGTTCGCGCACGCCTGCCCGCAAAGCCAATGAACTCGGTTTTCGAGCGCGAACCCTGTGCCGGAAGAAAGTGAAAAAGCGGCCCGGGCCCAGGTTCGGTTCGCGCTCACCTGCCCGCAAAGCCAATAAATTCGGTTTTCGAGCGCGAACTCTGTGCCGCAAAAAATGAAAAAGGAAAATGCCAACCGTTCCGTGGCATTTTCCTTCTCTTTTTCATATTCCCCCGGAGGGTCGGCACTATTCCCCGGAAGGTCTGCACTAATCCCCGGGACTATTCCACCTCAATCTGGCAGACCTTCATGGCATTCAGTGCATTCCGGTGCTGCTCCGGGGTGACGCCGGCACAGCATTTTTCCAGGACCCGGATTGGGGTTTCCGGGAAGGCTGCTTTGAGAATCATGGCGTTGGAAATCACACAGATATCCGTGCACAGACCTACTAGGGTGATGGAAGAAATCGGATCCTCATCGTCCTCCAGGAGTTGGATGCATTTTGGCAGTTCCAGGGAACCGAAAGATGGTTTGTTCAGCTCCATCACGGTGTCCGGCACGTCGGCGGCTTCCGCAATGACCGGGTTCAGCTCCCAGCCCTCTGTGCCCTCCACGCAGTGAATTACCGGCAGATGCTCCCCTTCCTGGGTATGAAGGTAGAACTTCTGGTGCGTGTCCCGGGTGCAGATGACCGGTCCGTTCCAGTTTCGAATGGTTTCCGCCACCGCCGGCACGATGGCTTCCGCCTCCTTGGTGCCCAGCACGCCGTCCACAAAATCATTTTGCATATCTACAACAATCAGAAAATCCATGATATATTCCTCTCTCCATTGAATTGATACCGTTTGCAGCGAGGCCATCGAACAATTCACAGCGCCTCGTTTCCTCTAAATTATATCGAGGGTAAAAAGAAATAACAACCCCCAATCGATTCCGGCATTCTGCAGGGACTTTTCTCCTCAAAAGTTTGACAGCATGCCCCTGCAAGTGGTAAAATCAGCCCGTTGCGGGACTTCACGAAAAAGAATCCCGCCGGAAATCGAGAGGTACTTATATTTATGACAAAAAGTAATTTTTTGCTGATTAATCGGAAGCCGCAGGTGCTGGAGGAAGTGATTCCGGGGGAGAAGGGTCTGATTTTTCTGGGAAAGGACCGGCACATCCTGGATCACGGGGTTTTGGTCATGGACTCGGGCGTTCGGGCTTGCCTGTACTGCGATGACGTGCGCAACCTGACATTCCTGGTGGACCGGCCGGGCGCTTACGGCATTGAGACACTTATTTTTGCCGCAAAAGAAAAATACGAGAAGGTGCGGGATGCCATCAAGAAGGATTATCCGAAACTGGAGATGAGCCCTCAGAACAAGAAGCTGAACCGGTATGCGGAACGGCTGATGGAAAAGCTGAAGGACGGTCAGGACGTGCGAATTGTGGATGCCGTTCGGGCGGAGGATGTGATTATCTGTCCGGAGTGCGGGGTGCAGTGCGCACCGGGGAGCCAATATTGCATGGAGTGCGGTGCGGAACTACCGCAGAAGTGACGAAGAGCGAGGAGAGTTGAGAATGAGAAGATTGTATAGAGAAGATAAGCCGAAGTTTTTCACTATCGTGATGGTGTTCTGGGTGGCCCTGGGCACATTTGGGATTTTCCGGGGATGGAGCACCTTGAGCTTGGTGATGTGCGCCAGCATGGCGGCGTCAGCCTTCCTGTTCATCGGAACGTCTAAGAAGGATGCGGAATGGATTGCGGAGCACGGCGATCCGGATGAGTATGAGAAGAAGATGAAGCAGCTGGAAAAAGAAGCGGCGCTCCGTGCGGCGCAGGAGGCGGAAGCGGCAGAGGCTGCGCCGGAGTTTGCGGAGATGCCGGAACATCCTTTTGTGGACGCCGAGGGCGAGATTGAGGAAGCCGTGGATGCGGATTTTGAGGTAGAGAAGTAGAGAAATAGGAGAGACGCTGTGGACGAGAGGTTCATAGCGTTTTTTTATAAAAAAACGGATAATCGCAGCTCTGCTGCGATTATCCGCCCTCTTAACTTGCATCAAAGAAATTACTAAATTACTTTCCGATGTATCTGCTCTCGATGTAGTATCTCTTCTCGTTGGCTTCGCCCATGGAGAAGGTCTTTCTTGGCAGCGCGCCGTCTGCGGCAACTGCCGGGAAGAGCATGAATTTATCCATTGCCGGGAGGTAGAAACCTGCGTTGCCCGCTTCCTTTGACAGGGACTCTACGGCTTTGGAACCGTGGATGTAGTCGATGTCTGCATCCTCTCTTTCCTTAACGATAACGTCCAGTGCGTTCTGGAGTGCACCTACTTCCAGCTTGTTGGCTGGATCGGTTACAACGATGGTTCCGCGCTGCTCGCCGGTAACGTAAGGAATTGCGAACTCACCTTCTTTTGCCTGATATCCGTCTTCTGCCAGGTGCGCACCGCCGTTCTCCTGCTGCAGCAGTTCAACGGTCTCGTTTACCAGATCCATGCCGGACTGGCCCTTCTTTGCGAAGATTACACGGTGAATCGGCTCGAATACGATGCCCTCATCGTGGATATTTTCAATTTCGCACAGCGCATAGCGAGCCGGATGATTCTCCGCTTCTTCCGGAGTCAGGGTCTTCTTCAGGTTCTCCCACATGGTCTTTGCGGTTGCCAGGGAGTGGTTTCCGTCGCCCATTGCCTGGAAAATCACGTTGCCTTCGCCATACTTCTCAACGGCTTTGTCGAAGAGTACGGACAGGGCATCCTTTGCGCCTTCCAAATCCTTCTCTGCGATGAAGGAACCGGTGATGTGTCCGCCCTCCATCATCAGGTCGGTATCATATACCGGAGTCTGAGGTGCGTTCACCAGCGGCTCGATAACGCTCTTGTCCGGGTCGTCAATCAGGATCAGGATGTGCGGCATCTCGATTGGAGCACCTTCACGGATGCGCAGACGAGGTGGGATTCTTTCGATTACGGTGCCTTCGGTTGCGCGGGTCAGGGAAGTGGATCCCTTGCTGAAGTCATATGCTTCCAGATCCGTAGCGATTACCAGACCGGTACGGGTACGTCCCTCAGCGGTTCTCTTGATGAGCATACAGCCCGGCTCCAGAGTGCGGAGAGTACCGTCTGCCAGATACTGATCCATGGTCTTGCGGATGTCTGCGGACTTCTCCGCTTCCGCTTCTTTTCCCAGGAAAATTTCCGGAAGCATCAGGCGAAGAGTGGATGGTGCATCTCCAACGATTTCTTCTACCTGTTTCCAATATTCCGGTTCCGAAGTGTACTGGTCACAAGCAACTACTGCCCACTTGCTGTAGTCGGTGCCTTCCTTTGGAAGCATGATTTCCGGAATATGGAATCCGAACGTTCCCCAATCATATTTAGCCATAATTAAGTCCTCCTGTTAGTTATGAAATCACAATGAGCGTCAAATTGCTCACACACAATATATTATGTATTAAATCGCATAGAATTTCAACTGAAAAAACTCAGTAAAAATAAGGATTTTACGAGAATTTTGTCGCTACCGGCACGGTTTTGTGTTATCATCTACAGTATGCCTAAAGAATACTTATTTCAGGAGGATATATAAATATGAAGATTATTGTTGCCGGTACCGGTAAGGTGGGAAACCTTCTGGCGGATCAGCTCACGAGAGACGGGCACGATCTGGTGGTAATCGATAAGGATTTTGCCGCTTTGGAAGCGGCTTTGGAGCAGTATGATGTGATGTCCATCGAGGGCAACAGTGCATCGATGAGCGTTCTTCGCGCCGCCAACATCGAGCAGACGGATCTGTTGATTGCGGCCACCGGTGAAGATGAAACCAATCTGCTCACTTGTCTTACGGCAAAAGGGTTGAATCCGGACATCACAACCATCGCCCGGGTTCGCTCCCCGGAATACATGGAAAGTACGGATATGTTGGAGGAACAGCTGGGGCTGTCCCTTACCGTCAATCCGGAATTCCAGACCGCTCACGAAATCATCAGTCTCCTTCGGTACCCGGGATTCCTGAGCCGGGAAGAATTCGTCAACGGACTGGTAGACCTGGTGGAACTGCACGTTACCGCCGGCAGCCCGATTTGCGACAAGCCGCTGTACAAGATTGCGGATATCGTGAAATGCCAGATTCTGGTATGCGTTGTGGCTCGCCGGGACGAGGTCATCATTCCTTCCGGTGAATTTGTTTTACAGGAGGGAGATCACGTGTACGTCACCGCTTCCGCCAGCAACCTCACCACACTGCTGCACAACTTGAACATCGTCACCAAGCGCATTCGGAACGTCACCATTACCGGCGGCGGACGGATTACCTACTACCTGGCCAAACGGCTGGAGGACGACCGCATCGGCGTGAAGATTATC
Source organism: Mogibacterium kristiansenii (assembly GCF_029224645.1). Taxonomy (NCBI): domain Bacteria; kingdom Bacillati; phylum Bacillota; class Clostridia; order Peptostreptococcales; family Anaerovoracaceae; genus Mogibacterium; species Mogibacterium kristiansenii. The sequence continues at coordinate 33,670 of NZ_JAQXUZ010000005.1, read as the reverse complement.
GAGCAGCGGAGAGACCGCTGTGAGTATCTGGCAGACCGTCTCCACGACGCCACCATCATTCAGGGGGATGCCTCTAAAGAGTCGGTGCTGGACCGGGAACACATTGAAAAAGCAGATGCTTTTATCTCCATGACCGGAATGGACGAACTGAACGTCATTACCTCTCTGTACGCCAATGAGCTGAACGTGCCGAAGGTGGTCACCAAGCTGGGCCGGGGAGAGAATATTTCCCTGATTGCCAACATGCCGGTGGGCAGCGTCATCACGCCGAAGATTCTTTGCGGCAATACTATTCTTCGATACGTGCGGGCCATGCAGAACGGATCCGATGCAGCGGAGACCTTGCACTCCATCGCCGGCGGAAGAGCGCAGGCGTACGAGTTCAAGGTGAACGAGGAAACCTTGCATTGCAATGAATCGCTGAAGGATATTGAATTTAAAAAGAACATTCTTCTGGCCACCATCACGAGGGACCGGAAGATCGAGTTCCCGGGCGGAAACAGTTTCTTCCAGCCGGGAGACCGTGTAATCGTGGTATCCAACGGATCCATGCCGATTATACAGCTGAACGATATTTTTGAGGAGGATAAAGAAGAAAAGGATGAATTATAAGATAATGATGCAGGTGTGCTCCTGGATTCTCGTCATCGAGATCGGGTGCATGACACCGGCCCTGGGAGTTGCCATCTACACGGGGGATCAGATGGCCGTTATCGGATTCATCGGCGCCATGGCGACGGCCGGCGCCATGTCCTTATTGATGTATGCCGGCTCCGTGCGGCGCCGGATGAATTTTTACGCCAAAGAGGGAATGCTGGTAACTGCTTTTGCCTGGATTCTTTTGAGTATCGTCGGGGCACTGCCTTTCTATCTGTCCGGACGAATTCCGGGATTTGTGGATGCCCTGTTCGAGATTATTTCCGGTTTCACCACCACGGGAGCGTCGGTGGTGTCGGATGTGGAGGGCCTGGGCAAGGGATTGCTTTTCTGGCGGTCCTTCAGCCACTGGATTGGCGGAATGGGCGTGCTGGTGTTCTTCCTGGCCATTATTCCTTCGGCTCACAAAGGCGAGGGATATTCCCTTCACCTTCTGCGGGCGGAATCGCCGGGACCTTCTGTGAACAAAATGGTCCCGAGAATGCGGGATACGGCCACGGCCCTGTATCGAATCTACGTGGTTCTCACCGTGATCAACATCGTGCTGCTTCTTCTTTCGGGAATGAAGCCTTTCGATTCCTTCTGCATCGCATTCGGAACCGCCGGAACCGGAGGTTTTGCGGTGCTGAACTCCGGATGTGCGGAGTACACGCCGATGGCCCAGTGGATTACCACGGTGTTCATGCTGCTGTTCGGCATCAACTTCAGCGTGTACTACATGATGGCCCACAAGCGGTTCAAAGAGGCAATTAAAGGAGAAGAACTGAGGGTGTACCTGTTCATCGTGTTCGCCAGCATCGCCGGTATCGCGGCCAACCTGATGCGTTCCGGAAGCACGCATCCGCTGGGCAAGAACGTGCGGGATGCAGCTTTCCAGGTGGCAGCTATTATCACCACCACGGGTTTTTCCACCGCGGACTTCAACCTGTGGCCGGATTTCTCCCAGGCCATCCTGATCTGCCTGATGTTCGTGGGCGCCTGCGCCGGCAGTACCGGCGGCGGCATCAAGGTTTCTCGAATTTTGATTTTATTCAAATCCGCCAGACGAAACCTCCACAACGTATTCCATCCGGAGGAAATTCGGACCGTGCGAATCGACGGAGAGCGGGTCAGCGAGAAGACCATTCAACATGTTCAGGCCTACCTGGCACTGTACGTGTTCATCGTTATCATCAGTTTCCTGCTGGTGTCCCTGGATCCGAAGGAATTCTCCATGTCCACCAATTTCTCGGCGGTAATGGCCACCTTCAACAACATCGGACCGGGCTTCGATGCGGTGGGACCGATGTCCAACTTCTCGGCGTACGGCGATTTCTCGAAAATCGTCATGTGCATCGATATGCTGCTGGGCCGTCTGGAGATCTACCCGATCCTCACCATGCTGGCCTACAGCACCTACAAGAAAGCGTAGAATACGGCAAAAACAACGAGCGGCGACTCCATACGGGGCGCTGCTCGTTTTCTGTTGCGCCGATTCGAGGGAGCACGTATAATGATGAAAAGAAGCATCGACGAAAGACGGAGGATGACGTTATGTACGAGAATGGAAGAATATATATGGGCCTGGCGGGGGACAAGCGGGTGGAAATGGTGCTGAAAATGTGCAACCGCCACGGGTTGATTTCCGGCGCCAGCGGTACCGGCAAGACGGTCACCATGAAGGTGATGGCGGAATCCTTTTCCGATGCGGGCGTGCCGGTGTTCATGTGCGATGTAAAAGGAGATGTGGCGGGCATCTGTGCACCGGGGCAGAGTACGGAGGATATGGAGAAGCGCATCGACCGTTTCGGCCTTCGGGGGACTTTTACTTACCGGGAATATCCTACCACCTTCTGGGATATCTATCAGGAGGGCGGTCACCCCATCCGGGTCACCGTCAGCGAGATGGGGCCGGAGCTACTCAGCCGGATTCTGGGTCTGACAGATGTGCAGGAAGGCATCCTTCACATCGTGTTCCGCATCGCCGATGACAAGGGCCTTCTGCTGACCGACCTGAAGGATCTGCGAGTCATGCTGAACTACGTGAGCGAGCACCGCTCGGAATACATGATGACCTACGGAAACATTACGCCCCAGTCGGTGGCGGCCATCTTGCGGGCATTGCTGCCTCTGGAGCAGCAGGGCGGCGACCTGTTCTTCGGAGAGCCGGCCCTGGATATTCAGGATTGGATCCGCACTGATGCCGAGGGCCGGGGCATGATTAACGTGCTGGACTCGGTGAAACTGGTGCAGAATCCGACGCTGTACGCCACTTTCCTTCTGTGGCTGCTGTCGGAGCTGTTCGAAAGTCTGCCGGAATCCGGCGACCTGGACAAGCCGCGCCTGGTATTTTTCTTCGATGAGGCGCACACGCTGTTCCGAGATGTGCCGAAGGTGCTGCTGCAGAAAATCGAACAGACGGTGAAGCTGATTCGCTCCCGGGGTGTGGGGGTGTATTTCGTGACCCAGAGCCCGAGTGATATTCCGGATACTGTGCTGGCTCAGCTTTCCAACCGGGTGCAGCATGCCCTGCGCGCCTACACTCCGGCGGAACTGAAGGCGGTGCGTACCGCCGCTCAGACTTTCCGTGCCAATCCGGAATTCCGGACGGAGGATGCCATCCTGGAGCTGGGCGTGGGGGAAGCGCTGACCTCCTTCCTGGATGAAGAGGGCGTGCCGACGATTGTGGAGCGTACGAAAATCATCTGTCCCCAGAGCTCCATGGCGCCGCCGGATCCCATGTTCCGTTCCAAAGCCATGTTGCACGACGGCATGGAGAAGTACGATGACTACATGGACAACGAGTCCGCCTACGAGGTGTTGACGGCAGAGGCGGTAAAAGCAGAGGCCGCCGCGGAGGAGGAGGCCGACCGTAAAATCCGAGAAAAAGAGGAAGCGGCGGCAGAGAAGCAGCGCCTGAAGGAGGAAGAGGCGGCGAAAAAACGCCTTCAGAAATTAGAAGATGAGGAGCGGCGCCGCCAACAGAAGCTGGAGGATCAGGCCCTTCGCAAGAAGGAGCGCCAACAGGAAAAAGCGGAAGCCGATGCCCGCCGCAGGGCGGATCGGATTGAAGCCGAGCTGCTGGCCGTGGGGGCCAGTGTCCTGACCCGGGGCCTGCTGGGGGTACTGCAGAATCAGTCGAAGAAATAGAAGTTATAGGTGCAAAAAGTCAGATTCCCACACGAAAGGTGTGGGAATCTGACTTTTTGGTGTATTGGTTAGACGGCTTTGCAGACGGTGAGAGGTCATGTTGGCGCCTTGCTGCCCGCAAAGCCTTGATTCTTCGTCGAGTCACGCCAACATGAGGAAACAGACCTTTCTTGAGCGCATTGCCGGCGCTGTGATATAATGACCCTGTATAACCGTAAAAAATATTTGAACAGAGGAGCAGCGTGATATATGCAAAAGAATGAGAATCGAAATTCAAGTATAGAAGAGCTGCGCAAAGGCTTTCGCACTGCTTTTATCGATGGAGAATACAATTCGAATCTGGCATATCGGCCGGAATTCTTGTCGAACAATGCGGCAGAGGGGAAGAAAGTGCTGTCCGCGATTGAGAGCGAACTTCTGCGGTGCGATGAATTCGCCATCAGCGTGGCGTTCATTACCAACAGCGGAATTGAGCCTTTTATGCAAACGTTCAAGGAATTAGAACACCGAAATATTCCGGGAAAGATTCTGACCACAAATTATCTCAATTTCAGCGATCCGAAAGCCCTTCGCCGTCTGTCAAAGCTGCAGAATCTGGAAATTAGAATGTATGTCACGGACGATGAATCGGAAGGTTTTCATACCAAGGGTTATCTTTTCCGGAAAGATGAAATGTACCGGGTAATTGTGGGCAGCTCCAATATGACTTTAGGGGCGCTGACACGGAACCGGGAGTGGAATACCAAAATGGTATCCACCGAGCAAGGCGAGTTCCTTACCGAAATCCGTCAGGAATTCCAGCAGCTGTGGACCTCGGAGCGGACGCGGAGTTTCGAAGATTTTATTGATAAATATGAACTGCTGTACAGGGAGATTCAGAAGCAGAAGAAGGTGGCGACTCAGGGGAAGGCCATCGATTTGTTGGGATATCAGCTAAAACCAAATTCGATGCAGCTGAACTTCATCCAGAATCTGCAGAAGCTTCGGGAAGAAGGAGAGAATCGAGCACTGCTGATCTCTGCCACGGGTACCGGAAAAACCTACGCCTCCGCATTCGCGATGCGAGATGCGGCGCCGGGGAAAGCCCTCTTTGTGGTGCACCGGGAACAGATTGCGAAACAGGCGCTGAAGAGTTATCAGCGAGTATTTGGAAAATACAAGCCGGACGGAAGTCCAATTCGGTATGGCTTATTGTCCGGAAATGAAAAGGATTACGATGCGGACTATCTCTTTTCCACCATGCAGATGATGTCCAAAGAGGACGTGTTGGAGAAGTTCAGACCGGAGGAATTTGATTTTATCTGTATCGACGAGACCCATCGCGCCGGTGCGGAAAGCTACCAGCGGATTTTGGAGTACTTTAAACCTCAGTTCCTGCTGGGTATGACTGCGAGTCCGGAGCGAACGGACAATTTCGATATCTTTGATTTGTATGACTACAATATTGCGTATGAAATTCGACTGCAGCAGGCACTGGAAGAGAATTTGCTGTGCCCGTTTCACTATTTCGGCATTACGGATTTGGAAATCGATGGAGAAACATTTGATGATGAATCCGGCCTTCGGAATTTTGTCAAGCTGGTGAGCGATGAGCGCGTAGATTATATTCTGAAACAGGTGGAATATTTTGGCTACAGCGGGGACCGGGTGAAAGGCTTGGTGTTCTGCAGTCGGAAGGATGAGGGCGAAGAACTGGCTCGGAAATTCTGTCAGCATGGTTATCGCGCCCGGATGCTGTCGGGAGATGATTCTCAGGCGGTGCGAGAAGAAGTGATCGATCGGCTGGTAAGCGATACTCGAGAGGATTACCTGGACTACGTGTTCACGGTGGATATCTTCAACGAAGGTGTGGATATCCCGGAGGTGAACCAGGTGGTGATGCTGCGCCCGACCCAATCACCAATCGTATTCGTGCAGCAGCTGGGCAGAGGCCTGCGAAAGTCGGATGATAAGGAGTTCGTGGTGATATTGGACTTCATTGGAAATTATAAAAACAATTTCATGATTCCGATTGCGTTGTCGGGCGACCGGTCCTACAACAAGGATACGATGCGTCGGTATGTCAGCGAAGGGGCCAGGGTGATTCCGGGAAGTTCCACCATTCACTTTGATGAGATTTCGAAAAAAAGAATCTATCAGGCAATCGATTCCGCGTCAACCAATGATCTGAAAACATTGAAGGAAGCGTACAGCAACTTAAAACAGAAGCTGGGGCGGATTCCAAAGCTGAAGGATTTCTATAATTACGGAACCATTGATGTAACGAAATTCTTCGATAAGCTGGGATCCTATCACGAATTTCTCAAGAAGTACGAGGCGGATTACACGACGGAGATGAGTGCGAAAGAAGAGGAGATTCTGCAGTTCATTTCCCGGAAACTGGCAAAGGGAAAGCGAATTGATGAATTGGTTGTCTTAAAGGGGTTGTTGGAAAATGAACCGCGAATTCAGCAGTACTACAAGAAATTTATGAAAATCCGGTACAAAACAGATGTGCAGGATGTGGTAACTCATTCCGTGCTGCGAAATTTAACAAACGAATTCGCAAGAAATGAAGATCAAAAGAAATTTACAGCCTGTGTTTTTTTAAAGGAGGACAAAGAAAACTATGAAATTGCGTCGGAATTCCAGCAATTGCTTTCTCACCCGGAATTCCGCTCCGCAGTTACCGAACTGGTGGATTTTGGTATCGAGCGCAGTTACCGCGAATACGGAAATCGATACAAGGATACGGCGTTTCAGCTATACGCAAAATATACCTACGAAGATGTATGCCGTCTTCTGAACTGGGAGCAAAACCTGACTGCGCAGAATATCGGTGGCTATTTTTATGATAAGCGAACGAAAACCCTTCCGGTATTCATCAATTACGATAAAGCGGAAGATGCGATTGCATACGAAGACCGATTTGTTACGCCGGATCATTTGATCGCATTGTCGAAGCGTCCGCGAAAGGTAAATTCCAGCGATGCCGATCATATTTATAAACGAACCGCGGAAGATCAAGACAATCGTATTTTTCTTTTTATTCGGAAAGACAAAAATGATAACGAGGCGAAGGAGTTCTACTTCTTGGGCGAGATCTATGCAGAGGGCGATCCGCAGCCGATTCAGATGGCGCAGTCCAAACGCGATGCGTTTGAAATCAACTATCGGTTGGATCGGCCGGTGCGGGACGATATCTATGAGTACATCGTAGAGGAAACGGTGTAAAGGAGGAATCATGAATAAAAAAACAATATCCGTTGTGGCAGCGGTAATCCGGGACGGCGAGCGGGTGTTCGCGACTCAGCGGGGATATGGAGAATTTAAGGATGGCTGGGAATTCCCCGGCGGAAAAATCGAGCCGGGCGAAACAGCGGAAGAGGCTTTGGTACGGGAAATTCGGGAAGAGTTGGATACCGAGATTTCTGTGGGAAAACTGATTGATCGGATCGAATACGATTATCCGACGTTCCATCTGAGCATGGACTGTTTCTGGTGCGAAATCCTGTCTGGAGACTTGGTGCTGAAAGAAGCAGAGGATGCAAAATGGCTGACCAAGGAGACGCTGGACAGCGTGGACTGGCTGCCGGCGGATATCACCCTGATTGAACAGATTCGGGAAGAATTGGCGCGCTAAGCTGCGAATAAGCGAATGGGAAGATAGCCATTGAGCCGCCGGCCGGAATCCTGTATAATGAAACGAGTACGGAAACAGTACGAAAGCGGATGATATGATGAATTTTATTTTTAGGAAAAGGAAGGTAATGGTACATGAAAATTGCAGTAACATACGATAAGGATAACGGAACCGTATTCCAGCATTTTGGGCATTCCGAAGCGTTCAAGGTATATCCGGTGGAAGACGGCGAAGTGGGTGCCGGTGAAGTGATGGGTACCGACGGTGCCGGACACGAGGCGCTGGCAGGCGTGCTGAAGAATCACGACATTGACGTGCTGCTTTGCGGCGGCATGGGCAGCGGTGCGCAGGCGGCGCTGGCAGAGGCCGGAATCGAAGTGTGCTCCGGTGTGACCGGCGATGCGGATCAGGCAGTGGTAGATTATCTGGCAGGAAAGCTGGAGTCTGCGGGCGTGAACTGCGATCACCACGATCACGAGCACGGCCACGATGAAGAGGGCGGCTGCGGACACTGCGGCGGTGGCTGCGGAAGTTCTTGCGGCGGCTGTGGAAGCCAGGAGCTGCAGATTCTTTTCCCGGGAAAGAATGCCGGCAAGAAGGTAAAAACACATTACGACGGAACCCTGAATGACGGCACGAAGTTCGATTCTTCCTACGACAGAGGGGAACCGCTGGAATTCGTGTGCGGCGTGGGCATGATGATTCCGGGCTTCGATAAAGCGGTTGTGGAAATGAATCCGGGCGACGTGGTGAATGTTCACCTGACACCGGAAGAAGCATACGGCGAGAGAACGGAACAGGCGATTTTCACCGTGGAGCAGAGCCAGATGCCGGGCTGCGAGCAGTTCAACACCGGCGACAAGGTGTTCCTGCAGAATGCGTTCGGACAGCCGTTCCCGGCAGTGATCGCAGCGAAGGACGAGACGACCATCACCTTCGATGCCAACCATGAGCTGGCCGGCCAGGAGCTGAACTTCAAGATTGAGCTGGTGGAAGTAGCGGAATAGGGATAATTGAAAGTGAAAAGAGAGAAAAGCACCGAGCAGCGATTGCGCTGCCCGGTGCTTTTTTCGCATGCGTGGGGAGAGGCGCCGCCGGCATACCTGGGCGGGCGCGACCGGCGGGAATGTGAAGATTTTGCTCCCCGAAACGGAGGTACAAGGCCTAGCGGGGAGCGGGGAGCAAAGAGAGGAGGCCGCCGAGTGCGCGGAAGGGTGATATCCGGCGGCGGGAATGTGAAGATTTTGCTCCCCGAAACGGAGGCACAAGGCCTAGCGGGGAGCGGGGAGCAAAGAGAGGAGGCCGCCGGGAGTGCGGAGGGGCGAAATCCGGCGGCGGGAATGTGAAGATTTTGCTCCCCGGAACGGAGGTACAAGGCCTAGCGAGGGGTCGGGGAGCAAAGAGAGGAGGCCGCCGGTCGCGCATAAAAACACCCTCCCTCCTGGGTGTCCAGGAAAGAGGGTACATATCACATTGGCGGCACGCTTTTGCTATCCTTCTTATTTAATTTTTAAGCCGGGTTCACGTGAACCATGCAGTGTTTTACATTTGGGAAATCCTGTTCGATATCGTCGTGTACCTGCTGAGCGATATCGTGGGCTTCATACAGGGTCAGGGAACCTTCCGCCCGGATTTCCACATCCACGTAGATCATGGAACCGAAATCCCGGGTTTTGAGGGAATCGATGCCTTCCACACCGGGAACGGCGAGGATGGTTTTCCGGAGGGCGTTGACCACCGGATCGCTGCAGGCGTGATCGGTCATCTTGGAGATTGCATCCAGGAAGATATCGAAAGCTGCTTTTAGGATAAAGAAGCTGATGATGACGCTGGCCAGAGGGTCCATGATTGGGAAACCCAAGCGGGCGCCCAGGATACCCACAAAACTTCCCAACGAGGACAGGGCGTCGGAGCGGTGGTGCCAGGCATCGGCCATGAGGGCCGAGGAGCGGATTTTCTTGGCGTTGATTCGGGTGTACCAGAACATGCCTTCTTTGGTGACGATGGAGATGACGGCCGCAGCCAGGGCCAGTTTGCCGGGAACGGTGAGGTGCAGGTAGCTGCTGCCCACGATGTTCCGAAGACCCTCAATGCCAATCGCGGCGCCGGTGAGTCCCAGCATGACGGACAGCACGATGGAGGCCACGCATTCGAAGCGGTCATGCCCGTATGGATGATTCCGGTCCGGGGCTTTGCCCGCCATCTTGACGCCAATCATGACGATGATGGTGCTGATGACGTCCGACGCGGAATGGATGGCATCGGAAATCATGGCGCCGGAGTGGGCGACGATTCCCGCAACCAGTTTGAATGCGGTCAGAACGATATTCAGTGCCATGCTGCGGGCGGACACCCGCATGGCGATGGTTTCGTTTTCTTTCAGTTGAGCCTGATTTCGGCTTTCTTTTTTCATTTAAAACACTTCCTTTTTCGAGCGTATATATAATTATAATTCTTGTATTCTATACCTCGGACACCCTGTTAGACAAGAAAAACCCGAAATTGTTTTTAGAATAGAACGAAATAGAACGAAGAGAAAGGATGCTGCCGAAGCAGCATCCTTTCTCGAAAGGTATGTGTGTTATAGGTAGGTATTTGCTTAGTTGTTCTTGGATGGGGATGGAGTCGGTTCGCATACTGCGGTGTAGTGTGCTTTACGAGCCTTGAACTCCGGATCCTTGTACAGGTTCATCAGACGCCCCTCGTTCTCAAAGATATCGTCGCCGTGGGCTTTTTTTCCGGAGATGGTATCGTGAGCGTGCCATTCGGTAGCCGGGTCGAACTCCAGCTTGAACGCGCCATCCTTGATTTTCAGCGTACCTTGCAGGCCGCACAGCTCGCACTCTGCGGTTGTGGTACCCGGATAGATGTAGAACGCATTGCCCTGGCAGTGCGGACATGCACCTTCCTTACCTTTCCAGTAGGACTTTTCGGTCAGCTCTGCGATTGGGAATTCGTGGCAGTTTGCATTGTCTTCAATAATCTGCTGTGCTGCCTCCACCAGGTTGCGGCCGATTTCCTTCATGCGCTCTACCTTGTCGTCCTGCATGATTACGTCCTTGGACCAGGAGAAGAAGTCGTTGTCGATAACCTTCCAGCCCGGGCTCATCGCCAGCATTGCGTGGTCGGTCTCAACACGAACGGCCCAGTCGGATCCGCCGATGCCTACGAAAGAGCATGCCTTCTGCTGGAAAAGTCTGTCCGGAAGACCTTCTTTGCCGGCTGCTTTCATCTGCATATTTGCGCCGAAGAGCAGACCGGTATCGTGTCCCGGACCCATACGGTCGGTGATGATGTGGAAGAGACCGGATGCGCCGGATTCGTAGATCGGGTCTACGAACAGGAGACCGTCTGCCTCAACCATCTTCTCATACAGTGCTGCAAAATCATCCTTGCGGGTGCATATCATGCCCTTGCCGGTTACCAGACCTCTGGAACATGCAACGCAGCCGGAGCAAGTCTGGATGTCCCAGTCAAACAGGTGGATAAATTCAATTTCCGCACCCATCTTCTGAGCTTCTTCCAGAGCCACGCGGCACATGGTGTCGTTATTTCCGTTTTTGGTTCCCAAGGATACGCCTAAGATTTTCATATTAATTCCTCCATAGCTCGAATACTGTGTTAAAATATTTACATTTTGTAATATGAATATACATTAAAAAATGTCTGCAAACAAGCGGAAACCCTTGAAATTGCTATACATCATAGGTTATGGAATGCATGATTGAAGGGTTATAGTACAAAACGAGCCGGAAAAGCCGCAGAATTCCGGGAAAATTTAATCAAAAAAATAACGAAATCTATTGACCGGGCGGGTACGCGGTGATACAATCGAGGAAACTGGGAAACCAAAAACGGTTTCCGGGTTTCCGTCAAATATTGCAGGTTTCCGGATTTTGCAGTATTGCGGAGTGGGAGAGATATAGAGGAGGAAACATGACGGCAGAACTTAAGGAACGGATTGTGGATGTGGCTATCGAAGAATTTACGTTGATGGGCTTGAAATTCACGATGAACGACATCGCCAGACAACTCGGAATCAGCAAGAAGACAATCTACACTATTTTTGACAGCAAGAAAGATGTGCTGGAGGGGATTGCCGACCGGTATTCAGCGGATTTTCGCCGCATGCAGGAGGACATCGAGGCGGACCGAAGCCTGAACAACAAGCAGAAATTCGAACGAATTCTGCTGGCCCTTCCGGCGAAGTATTACAACATCGGTCTGAACCGAATCTACGAGCTGTCCGACAAGTATCCGAAGCAGTACAAATATCTCATGGCCGCGGTGAACATGGGATGGCAGATTGCGGAGAAATACCTTCGGGACGGCATCCGGTGCGGGGAGTTCAAAGAGGTGTCAGTTCCGGTGTTCATGTCCATGGTAAGGGGTACCGTTGAGCGCTTCATGCAGAGCAGCGTGCTGTATGACAATGGGATGACCTACGAACAGGGGAAGCAGGAAATGGTGAGAATCTTAATGAAAGGAATTGAAGCAAATGAGTGAGGTTCGAATTATTGAAATCAAGGAAAGCGTTTTCGCCGACAACGACCGGCAGGCGGATGCGCTGCGGCGGGAGCTGAAGTCCGACAAAGTCTTCCTGATGAATCTGATGTCCTCTCCGGGCTCGGGTAAAACCACGGTGCTGGGACGCACCATCGACGGTCTGAAGGACCGGCTGCGAATCGGGGTGATGGAGGCGGATATCGATTCCGATGTGGATGCCCGGACCATTGCGGAAACCGGAGTGAAGGCCATCCAGCTGCACACCGGCGGCATGTGCCACCTGGATGCGGAGATGACCCGGCAGGGACTGGAAGCGCTGGACGTTCGCGGCCTGGATCTGGCGATTCTGGAGAACGTTGGAAACCTGGTGTGCCCGGCGGAGTTCGACACCGGCGCCTCCGCCAACGTGATGATCCTCTCCGTGCCGGAAGGACACGACAAGCCTCTGAAATATCCCCTGATGTTCCGGGTGTGCGATGCGGTGCTCATCAACAAAATCGACGTGCTGCCGTATTTCGATTTCGATATGGAGCGGGTGGAGGAATACATCCACATGAGAAATCCGGACGCGAAGATTTTCCCTGTGAGCGCCAAAACCGGCGAGGGAATGGCGGCCTGGACGGATTGGCTGGAAGCCAGAGTTCGGGACTGGAACGAAATGTAATACAGGGAGGTGCGAATCATGAGCAAAGAATTGGATAAAGAGCTGTATCCGGACTACGAATATCCCGAATATACCCCGAATCCGGAGGAACCCTTCCGCGAACCCATCGCCAAGCTGGGAAAGCTGATTACAGACCGGGTGCCTCAGAAGCTGGGTCTCAAGAAAATCACCCGGGAGGATCCGGAGTACTGGGGTCTAGCCGCCGTGCTCTCCGACGAGGAAGCGGAGCTGGCCCTCAAGCTGGGGGTTCGTCAGCCGAAAACCCTGCCGGAAATCATCAAACTCAGCAATCTGGAGCCGTCGAAGTGCGAAGCGATGCTGGAGGGGATGGCCCGCAAAGGACTTCTGGAGTACAACTATGAGAACGCGGCCCGGGTAAAACAATACGTTCTGCCGATGTACGTTCCCGGCTGTGCGGAGTTCTTCAATATGAACGCGGAGCTGCTGGAGGAATCTCCGGAAGTCGGCATCTTCTTCGAACGGATGTCCCGGCTGCCTCTGGAGAAAATCACTCCTTTTGTCCCGGAAGGCGGTGCGGGAATCGGAATGCACGTCATCCCGGTGGAGAAGGCCATCGAGATGGAGAACGAGTCGGTAGACCTGGAACACATCTCCTACTGGCTGGATAAATACGAGGGCAAGTACGCAGCCAGTCCGTGTTCCTGCCGGCGTTCCCGGATGAAGTACGACGAGGGCTGTGCCGACGACCCGGAAGGTTGGTGCATCGCCGTGGGGGACATGGCGGACTACGTGGTGGAGACCCAGAAGGGCGGCGAATACATCACCAAGGAACAGGCGCTGGACATTTTGAGACAGGCCGAAGAGAACGGGTTCGTCCATCAGATCACCAATATCGACGGCAAAAATAAGATTTTTGCCATCTGCAACTGCAACGTGAACGTGTGCTATGCGCTGCGCACCTCTCAGCTCTTCAATACGCCGAACATGTCCCGTTCCGCCTACATCGCAAAGGTGGACAAAAACAAATGCGTGGCTTGCGGCAAGTGCGTGGAAAGCTGCCCGACAGGTGCGGTGAAGCTGGGGCAGAAGCTGTGCGACAAGGACGGCTGTGAAATCACCTACCCGAGAAAACCCCTTCCGAGCGATATGCCGTGGGGCGAGCACATGTGGACGCATAACTACCGGGACGTGAATCGAATCAACTGCTACGATACCGGTACGGCTCCTTGCAAAACCGCCTGTCCGGCTCACATTGCCGTTCAGGGCTACTTGCAGCTGGCAAAGGAGGGCCGCTACGACGAAGCCCTCGCGTTAATCAAGAAGGACAATCCGCTGCCGGCGGTGTGCGGTCACGTGTGCAACCGGCGATGCGAGGATGCCTGCACTCGAGGAACTATTGACGAAGCGGTGGCCATCGACGAGGTCAAAAGATTCGTGGCGGAGCGGGATCTGAACGCCGAAACTCGCTACATCCCGAAACCGGTGGTGCCGTCCCTGCGCGGCGGTTTCGACGAAAAAATCGGCATCATCGGTGCCGGTCCGGCGGGACTGAGCTGTGCCTATTACCTGGCGCTGTCCGGTTATAAACCAACCGTTTTCGAGAAAAATGCGGAGCCGGGCGGAATGCTGCGGTACGGAATTCCATCCTATAAGCTGGAGAAGAATCTCCTGGCAGCGGAAATTGACGTAATCCGGGAGCTGGGCGTGGAGATTCGATGCGGTGTGGAAATCGGCAAGGATATCACCTTGGATCAGCTGCGGGCAGAGGGCTACAAAGGGTTCTACGTGGCCATCGGCTGCCAGAAAGGCCGGATGCCGGGAGTTTCGGGACAGGATGCCGCAGGGGCTTCCACGGCGGTGGATTTCCTGAGAGAAGCCGGCGCTCGAGAGGATTTTGATTTCGAGGGCGACGTGGTCGTCGTGGGCGGCGGCAATGTGGCCATCGACGTGGCCAGAATCAGCAGTCGATGCACGGATCATCAAGTGTCACTGTTCTGTCTGGAGCAGCGAGAGGAGATGCCGGCCAGCGAGGAAGAGATTTCCGAAGCGCTGGGAGAAGGTATTCAATTGAATCCGGGCTGGGGCATGAAGGAAATTCTGGAAGAAGAAGGCCGTGTATGCGGCGTGGTATTTAAAAAATGCGTTCGCGTGTTCAACGATGAGGGCCGATTCGCGCCGGAATACGATGAGGACGACACGGTCACCGTGGACTGTCGCCACGTGATTTTCTCCGTGGGACAGACGGCCGACTGGGGCGATATCCTAGACAATACGAACGTAAAACTCCGCCCGAACGGAAGCGCCATGGCCAACAAGCTGACCTATCAGACCGGCGAACCGGATATTTTTGTGGGCGGCGACATCTACACCGGACCGCGATTCGCCATTGATGCGATTGCCGCGGGACGGGAGGGCGCCATTTCCCTTCACCGGTACGTGCACGAGCACTGCACCCTCACCATCGGACGAAACCGGCGGGATTTCGTTGAGCTGGATAAGGAGAACATCAAGGTGGAGGCCTACGATGAATCTCGGCGTCAGATTCCGCCAAAAGGAGATGCGGCGATGCAGGCGGAAACGTTCCGGGATCTTTCCCACAGTTTCACGGAGGAACAGGTTCATGCGGAGACTTCTCGGTGCCTGTCCTGCG
The DNA here is from genome assembly GCF_029224645.1 of Mogibacterium kristiansenii. NCBI lineage: Bacteria > Bacillati > Bacillota > Clostridia > Peptostreptococcales > Anaerovoracaceae > Mogibacterium > Mogibacterium kristiansenii. The sequence goes on along the minus strand of NZ_JAQXUZ010000005.1, from coordinate 18,481 downwards.
GTGCATCGGTGGTAGATCCGAACAAGTGCATCGGCTGCGGCGTGTGCACCACCCGGTGTGTGTTCGATGCCATCCACTTGAATCGGGCGCTCCCGGGCGCGTCGGTGATGCGCACTTCCGAGGAGAAATTGAAGTACATCCTTCCGAACATGGTTAAACAGTCCGTAAAGGTGAAGTTCAAGAAGAAGCCGAAAAAGGAATAAAGGAGAAATCACATGCATGAATTGGGCGTAACCTTTCATATCATGGATCACGTAGAACGGGTGGCAGAGGAGAACGATGTGACCCGGGTGAACAAAGTGGCCCTGGAATTGGGGGAGGTGTCCACGGTGATCGAGTCCTACCTTCACAGCTGCTGGAAGTGGGCGGCGGCCAAAAGACCACTCTTCACGGATTGCGAGCTGGAGGTGGAGACGATTCCGGCGGTGACATTCTGTGAGGATTGCGGAAAGACCTACGGGACGGTGGCCCACGGAAAAACCTGTCCCTACTGCGGAGGAGGGAATACCTTTCTGATTCAGGGCAATGAATTTAACATTAAGGAAATCGAAGTAGAATAGGAGGAACGGATATGTTTTTTCAGCTATATGGAGAGACGGCCGGCTGGCAGCTGCTGGGTTGGTTGATGGTGTTTGCAGGTCTGGTTGTGATGAACGAGGTGGCACGGCGCTCTAAGGCGGGCGGAATCGCGTGCTTCATCGCACTCCCGGCGGCGCTGACAATTTATTTTATTGCAATCTACATTGGCGCGGCCAACGGTGCGGAGTGGGCGCTGAACAACGACACCTACGTGCACATGAACAGCTGGTTCCATTATGCGAAGCTGTACGCAGCAACGGCGGGCTGTATCGGTTTCATGATCCTCAAATTCCATTGGGGCAAACTGGGAAAATCCCAGGCGTTTAAGGCGTTTCCTTTCGTCATCGTGGCTATCAACATTCTGATTGCGGTGGCGTCGGACTTTGAGTCTGCCATCCGTGCCGGCTCCCTGGCCGGCGGCTGGTGGCTTTCCTCCGAGGGCGTGTGGCTGTACGGTGGCTGGTGGAATGTGCTGAACGGAATTGCGGGTCTGTTCAATATTTTCTGCATGACCGGCTGGTGGGGAATTTACTCCTCGAAGAACAAGCAGGACATGCTGTGGCCGGATATGATCTGGGTCTATGTCCTGGCCTACGACGTATGGAACTTCGAGTACACCTACCTGAACCTGCCGACCCACTCCTGGTACTGCGGCCTGGCCCTTCTGCTGGCACCGACTTTTGCGGCGGCGCTGTGGAACAAGGGCGGCTGGATTCAGAACCGGGCCAACACCCTGGCGCTTTGGTGCATGTTCGCACAGGTATTCCCGCTGTTCCAGGATGCCAGCCGTTTCACCACCGTCACCTCGGTATACGGTAAGGGCGGTATTTCCGCGGCCATGGGCAGCACTATGCCGACCACCGCAAATCCGATGGCACAGGGCTTTATCGCCGTTCTGGCAATTGCAGTGAACGTGTTCGTCTTCGCTTACATCCTAAAGAGAGCGAAGGAACAGAAGAAGAATCCGTGGAAGCAGGAAATCTTCACGGATACAAAGGATTACATCGAGGCAATGAATCGGGCCTAAAGGGACACAATCGCCGATTTATTGCGGTTCGACTTGCGGCGTTGGAAATGAAGAATTGAGAAACGAGTGGCTGCGCCGCATCCGGGAGACCGGATGCGGCGCGAGCCACTCGTTTTCTGTTTCTGTGGACCGCTGGGCGGAGCGGGGCCGTTTGAGAAGACGAAAAGCGGCGGCGGGAATGTGAAGATTTTGCTCCCCGAAACAAAACCACAGGTGTTCATTTGGCAATTAGATTTTTCCAAGTAGATATAATTAAATATGCCTAGAGTTTCAGAGCGACTTCACGCTAATTCTATAATTTTAGCTGATTAGCGTGAAGTCTTTTTTTGTTATACACGGTTTCGCCGTGGAATTTCCTGTGTGCAAGTCGCACTTTTGAGAACAGTTCACGCTCATTGGAGGAAATCCTCGTTTTGGCGTGAACCGCCGGTGGTAATCCGTCGTTTCAAAATTAGAATTTTGCAAAAGCGGCGAATTGAGTTCACGCTGAATCGGTGTTTTCTGTCAAAAAGCGTGAACTGCCTTTGAAAATCTAGGCATATGAGATTGTATATACAAGCTTAGATAATATAATTAGAACTGCGCGCTTTAACCGGGACTTGTATTAAAGCGGAGATTTTATTGATCGGCTTTTATTGATTTTCATAAGCGTCTATGAATTCTTCATATGTAAGTAATTCAGATGGATCCATAATTTCAATTTGAGCGGCTCCATTGTATTCATATGGTGAACCAAATACGACCACTTCTTTACCAAGCAATGAATCAACGATGTCCTCTGTGGTGTCATCTCTGTTTTCGCCCCAAATGACAACGGTTAGTCGGGACTTGTCCGGGTAGTCTGCTCCAATATTTATGAACAATGGATCCCCGTTAACACCGGGACTGCTCCAGCTGACAACATAACCGCCGTATGGGCTGTCCGAACCTATATGATTGATGGCATCATCATAAGGTATAAAAGCATTTGCGTTATCAATGGAGCCGCCGGCCGCCCGAGAGACCGAAAGGCGGCGGCCATTAAAAAAGCACCTCCGCGGAGATGTTTTACTAATCGATTCTATTTTTATCTGCAGATTAATCTAATTCCAACCCCTTTGCTTCGGTTTGTTCTGCAGTCCCTCCGTGATTTCTAAAATAATCCTCAATTGCAGCCGCCGCTTTACGTGCATCATCATAGTTTTCTACATCGGCATGATCTGCCACAAAAGAATCTCCTCCACCGGCGGTTACGTGATAGTGGTCGTCATATTCAATGTTATACGAATACTCTTCGCCATCAAGGGTGCAGGTATATTCCACCCGTCCGGCATAACCCGTATCCGCGCCATCCAGGTTTGAACTCCACATCATATTGCCTAATATAGTTACGGCCGGAATTACCAGGAAAAATACTATAGTAAGCACAATTGCACTTTCCAGACACGCTTTGCTCGTCTGTTCCTTATGCTCAGTTGTTCATTAATCCGTGCGAGTTGATTGGACAGTGAATCTGTTTCCTCTGCCGGAATCTCGTCTTTGCCAAGAAGCTCGCTTACGGAAACATCTAATTCATCTGCAAGCTTTGATAACAAGTCCGCATCCGGGACCGAATATCCCTTCTCCCATTTTGATATCAGTTTACAATTAAACTTACAAAAAAGCAAAAAGAGGAAAACTCGTTTTCAAGTTCTCCTCTTTATAAACTGTAAGTTTATTGCCTATCCAAAACTAAGCGTTTACCTTGTCCTTCAGAGCCTTTCCTGCCTTGAAAGTAGGAGCTACAGAAGCCGGAATCTGAACAGTCTCTCCGGTCTGAGGGTTTCTGCCTTCTCTAGCGGCTCTGTTCTTTGCTTCGAAAGTTCCGAATCCAACCAGGGAAACCTTTTCCTTGGAAGCAAGAGTTTCACCAACGGTTTCAGTAAATGCGTTCAGCGCCTTCTCAGCATCTGCCTTGGAAAGTCCAGCCTTAGCTGCCATCTGTGCAATCAGTTCTGCCTTGTTCATATCAATTCTCCTTAGTAATCTTAATATTTTGGAGGTTCCGAAGTGAACCATCTCAATAGCTTTATCAATAATACCCTAAAATCAATATGGTTTCAAGTGCCTATACTGTGAAATTCGGGCAAAAAAGTATTTTGAGTCAATTTTTCTGCATAGATTTTCCGACAATACGAATTAAGGGTTAATCTCCCGGTCCATAAGTGGTACAATAAAAGTCAAACTGGGTATTAAGGAATAAAAGGAGATTACAAAGGGCAAAATGGTTACAACATTATTACTGAAACAATTGACGATTTTCTTTATCTATATGGCGGCCGGCTTTATGATAGTAAAACTGGGAATCCTGAAAGGAGAGGACAGTAAGGTGCTGTCGTTGCTGTGCATTTACGTGCTGCTTCCCTGCGCCATTCTAAAATCCTATCAGGCGGAGTACACGCCGGAACTGCGGGACGGATTCATGCTGGCCATGGGGGCGGCCGTCGCCGCGCAGCTGATTCTCATGGCGGTGACTTACGGTATCAGCGGGATTTGCCACTTGGATGCCACGGAAAAAGCATCGATTATGTACCCGAACAGCGCGAATCTGATTCTTCCGCTGGTGGCCGGCGTTCTGGGGGATCACTACATGATTTACGCCAGCGCCTATTCCTGCGTACAGGGTATTTTTATCTGGACCCACTGTACGTCCATGATGAAGGGCAGCCGGGACATGAACTGGAAGAAAGTTTTTCTGAACATCAACCTCATCACCGTGGTGGTGGGTATCATCATGTTTTTCGGGCAAATTCATCTGCCAAAGATGGCGCTGGACACCCTGGGAGGATTCTCGGCCGCTTTGGGACCGATCAGTATGATTGTAATCGGAATGCTTTTATATAATGTAGACTGGAAAAACATTTTCCAAAACGTCCGGGTGCACCTGGTGGTGGCTCTGAAAATGGTGATTCTGCCGTTGGGCGCGGCGGTGATATTCAAATGCACGCCGATTCGGACGCTGGCGGAAGACGGAGAGATGATTTTATTGGTGACCTTGTTCGCCATCATGGCGCCTTCGGCAACGCTGATTACACAGCTGGCGCAGATTAACGACCGGGACGAGCGATATGCGGCGGCGATTAACGCCATGACGACGGTGGTGTGCATCGTAAGCATGCCGCTTTTGACAATGTGGTACATGAAGTAAGGAGAGACGATGAATCGGAAACAACAGGCGTACCGAAATGCGGGAATTTATATGGGAGCATTCTTTTTGCTTCTGCTGCTTCTGAGGTTGGATGTGCGGGCCATCGGGGCCGACGGGACGAACGTGGGGCTGTCCCACCTGAACGGGGCGGTGCATTTTATCACCCGGTCCCATCCGTGGATCTATGCGTTTACGCAGCTGCTGGGCTGGGTGGCGCTGGTGGTGGCGGCGTCCTTTATTTTATTGGCGGTGGGCGTGCTCATCAAAAAAAGAACCTTGCGGTCGCTGCGGGGGATCGCGTGCTTGTTTCCGGTGTACGCGCTGATGATTCCGTTTGCTTTTTTCTTTAATGTGTTCACGGTGAACTGCGGGCCGGCGTTCTTCCGCGGGGAGACCCATCCGTCCAATTCCTTTCCATCTATGACGACGGTGTTTTGTCTCGTGGTGTTCGGCACGGCGATGATGGAATGGCACCGGCTGTTCCGGGAGTACAAGGAGCTCCTGGCAAAACTGGAGACGGCCGGGTTGGTGTTGATTGGCCTGAGCCTGGTGGTGCGCGTTCTTGCGGGGATGAACTGGTTCACGGATATTTTGGCGGCGGTGCTGCTGAGCCTGTCGCTGATCAACCTGTACAAGGGCCTTTGCATTCGCGTGGTGAGAGTGTCATCGAAAGGTGAAGAGTAAAGGAAAATTAGTAATCCTGTTCGGATTATGTAGTACCGGCGAACGGGTTATGGTATACTTAGGGCAAAGAAAATGCAAACTATTATGACGAGTTAGGAGATAAAAAAATGGGTTTTTTGGATTCAATCAAGAAGGGTTTTGCAATGGAGGACGAGGATCGTCCGATTCCGAATACGCTGGATGAGCTGGTTCGAACCAGCGGTTCTTCGGAAGCCGGCAGAGGACGGGTTATCGTGGTGGAGCCGATGCGCATGGAAGAATGTAATGCGCTGGTGGAATGCATCCGTCACGGTCTGGTGGTAATCATCAACACCGAGAAGCTGGAGGAGGAATTCTCCCGCCGCATCGTGGACTTCCTCACCGGTGCGACTCGCGCTATTGACGGTCGCTCTCTGAAAATTAACCGCACCACTTATATTTTTGCGCCGTCGGATATCGACGTGGCAATTCGCCGCAAGGACAAAAAGCCGGTGGAGAAGGTGGAGAAGCCGGAAGTTCAGATCCGCAAGGAAACTCCGATGCACCGCGTCGTTCCGGACGAAACCGCCAACATCCAGGAGGATGAGCCGGAAGCGGCAAAGCCGGAAATCGTGAAATCGGAAGTGGTTTCCCATGCAGCACCAAGTGTTGCGCCGAAGGAAGAGGACGCGAAGCGCGTTACCAGCGATACCATCCTCTACGACGGAAGCCGCAACGAATAGGAAGAAAGATAACAAATAACGAAAAAGCCGCAGAGGCCGTCCGGATTTCCGGGCATCCTCTGCGGCTTTCCGTTTGCTTTTGATTATCCTTCAACACTTAAATTATCATATCTTATTTGAAGAAGCGGTGCTCATCATCCTGAAAAACAAAATCCGTGGAGCCGCCGCAATCGTTGCAGAACGCGCCATTGTACTGAAACCCCGGTGCGTAGCCGCCAAATCCCTCTTCCAAATTCTCGGATCCGCAGAATGCGCAGACTTTCGGCGCATTCCCATCGCGGTTATCCACCTTCCGGTGCTTCTTGTAATTCGGAAGCTTCTCGTGATCTCGTCCCCGGAAGCCGGTGGCCGTGTTGTTCAATTCCTTTTCCGTCATGCTCCATCTGCCGTCTGCCATGTATATATATCCTCCTGAATCTCTTATGGTTCCTGAACCTTTTGGGTTGTGCCGATGCAATTATATCACATTTTGGGATTGGAGAATGTTTTTTCGGTTTTCGTGCGCGAACCCGAGGACGGAAATTATGGAAAAGGCGGCCCGGGTGCCGGCACGGTTCGCGCTCGGCTGCCCGCAAAGCCAAAGAATTCGGTTTTCGTGCGCGAACCCGAGGCTGCCGGCCGCCCGGCCGGCCACACTCCGGGCCTTGCTCAGGAATATGTACAAGAAAAAACTTGCATTTTTATACACAATCATGTATTATCATACCAACGCCATTAAAAAACACCTAGAAGAAGTGGATTCACAGCAATTTCTATCCGTGAAATTGCTGTGAATCCATATTATCACCGTGCGGAAGCGCCCATGCGGGTGTGACCGGTCGGTATTTGTTTTTAGGAGCCGGGAATCCCGGAGGGACGGCAAGGAATCCCGGAGGGACCATAACGGAATCCCGGAGGGACAGCAGGAATCCCGGAGGGACGGCAAGGAATCCCGGAGGGTTACATCACAAAACACAACCGCACGCAGTTAATTGCGGAGCGGCTTAGTTAAAGGGGTATTTAGAGATTAAAGGAGGATTGGAAATGAACGAAATCAAGGTTATCGAGGGCGGCGTTACAGCGGCGAAGGGTTTTAAGGCTGCAGGGGCCTATGCTGGAATCGGAAAGAATGCGGAGAAAGGCGATTTGGCACTGGTATACAGTGAAGTGCCGGGAAACGCCGCCGCTGTGTATACCAAGAATAAAGTAAAGGCGGCGCACATCGCCGTGACGAAGGACCATCTGCAGGACGGTGTGGCACAGGCGATTATCTGCAACAGCGGAAATGCCAACACCTGCACACCGAACGGCGTGGAAATCGCGCAGAAGGAAACCGAGCTGGTGGCGGAAGCTTTGGGCATCAAAGCAGCGGATGTTTTGCCGGCAGCCACAGGGGTAATCGGAGTGCCGCTGGAAATCGCACCGTTCGAGAACACCATTCCGGAACTGGCCGAGAAGCTTAGCCCGGAGGGCTCTGCCCAGGCCGCCGATGCCATCCGCACCACCGACACCTACATTAAAGAATGCGCCGTCACCTTTGAGCTGGACGGCAAAACCTGCACCATCGGCGGCATCGCCAAGGGAAGCGGAATGATTCACGTGAACATGGGAACCATGCTGAGTTTTATCGGAACGGACGTGAAGATTTCCAAAGAACTGGTGCAGAAGGCACTGTCCGATGAGATTTTGGACAGCTACAACCAGGTCAGCGTGGATGGAGATACTTCCACCAACGACACCGTGGTGGTTATTGCCAACGGTCTGGCCGGCAACGAGGAGATTACCGAGCCGGGAGACGATTACAAGAAATTCTGCGACGCACTGCACATCGTAGCTGTGGACCTGTCCCAGAAAATCGCCGGCGACGGCGAAGGCTGCGAGAAGTTGCTGGAAGCCCACGTGACCGGAGCGCCGGACAAGGACGGTGCGAGAAAGGTTGCCAAGAGCGTCATCTGCTCCTCCCTGTTCAAAGCGGCGGTATTCGCATCGGATGCCAACTGGGGAAGAATTCTCTGTGCCATCGGATATGCGGATTGTGATTTTGACGCATCCAATATCGATGTCAGCGTATGCTCCGCAGCAGGAACGGTGGAGGTGTGCAAGGAATCCGCTTCCGTGCCGTTCGATGATGATTTTGCCACGAAAGTTATGTCGGAAAAGAAGGTGACCGTGGAAATCGACCTTCACGACGGCGAAGAAGAAGCCTATGCCTGGGGCTGCGACTTAACTTACAAATATGTTGAAATCAACGGTTCTTATCGTTCATAATAGAAAGGCGCAGGAATGAATCTGAACAAATATTTGGAGAAAGCGGAAGTGTTGGTAGAGGCGCTTCCGTATATACAGCGTTTCAACCGCAAAATCATCGTGGTAAAATACGGCGGCAGCGCCATGCTGGACGAATCGCTGATGAATCACGTGATCGAGGATGTGGTTCTCCTGAAGCTTTGCGGCTTCAAACCGGTGATAGTGCACGGCGGCGGAAAAGAAATCAGCCGCTGGATGAAGAAGGCCGGCGTGGAGCCGAAGTTTTACAACGGTTTGCGAATTACCGACGCGGACACCTTGGAGATTGCGGAAATGGTTTTGGGAAAAGTGAACAGCGACCTGGTGACTTTGGCACAGAATTTGGGCGTCCGGGCGGTGGGCATCAGCGGCAAGGACGGCCGGCTGATGGCGGCGGAACAGGCCAAACCCGACGGCAAGGACATCGGATACGTGGGCATCGTGAAGCACGTGGACACGAAAATCATTTACGACCTATTGGATGATGATTTTCTTCCAATCATCTATCCGATTGGAATCGGTGAAGACGGTCAGAGCTTCAACATCAACGGGGACTATGCGGCAGAGGCCATTGCGGAAGCCCTCAAAGCGGACAAGCTGGCGTTCCTCACGGACACCTCCGGCGTGTACGAGGACATCAACGATGAGGATTCTTTTGTGTCGGAGCTGTATACCGATGAGGCCAAAGAGATGATTGAAGAGGGCATTATCACCGGAGGCATGATTCCGAAGGTGCAGAACTGCCTCAAAGCCATCGAAGGCGGCGTCAACCGGGTGCACATTTTGGACGGCCGGATTCCTCACTGCCTGCTGCTGGAGATTTTCACCGACCGAGGCTGCGGCACGGCGATTATGAATCCGGAAGAAACGAGATACTACAACCAATAGAAAAGGATGTTTTTATGGAAAAAGGAATCGCGTACGGCGTGGGCGTGGGCCCGGGCGACCCAGAATTGATGACGTTGAAAGCGGTGCGAATCATTCGGGAAAATGAGATCATCGCATTTCCGGGAACCGTGCCGGAAGAGTCGGCGGCGTATCGAATTGCGGCGCAGGCGGTTCCGGAGCTCCCGAACAAAATACTTTTGGGGCTGAATCTCCCCATGACACGCGACCCGGAGGTCTTGACCGATGCCCGCCAAAAAGCGGCGGAGACCATCGCGGCCCATCTGGACCGGGGGCGGAACGTTGTGTTCCTGACTTTGGGAGATTCCACGATTTACAGCACTTTCACCTACCTTCAGACGCTGCTGCAGGACATGGGGCACCGGACGGAGCTTGTGAACGGGATTCCTTCCTTCTGTGCCGCCGCCGCGCGACTGAACGTGCCGCTGACGGAGGATCGGGAGACGCTTCGGGTGATTCCCGCCTGGAACGAGGAGTCGGTGAATCTGGAGGCACCGGGCACTTACGTGCTCATGAAATTCGGAAAACATCTGTCACGGGTAAAAAAAGAATCTGCCGCGGCGGGCCTGTCCGTACAGGGCGTGGAAAACTGCGGGATGCCGGGGGAAAGGGTGTATGAAAAAATGGAAGAAATCCCGGAAAATGCCGGATATTTTACCCTGCTAATCGGCAAAAAATAATTCACAAAACAATAGTTGACACCGGATGTGGAGTGTGGTACTATTGCGCCACAAATGAATCGAACCAACTCCGTGAGGGAGTAGCAGGCGCTTCGGCGCAGCAAGTCGTCACCTCGGCTTTCCAGAGAAAGGACCCGGCTTGTTTTAAATTGCAAGACTCATGGCGACAGATGCGCTGTCGTTATGGGCCTTTTTTGATTATTCAGGGAGATTCATTGGAAGCATTTCTCATGTTGATATAGGGAGGAAAAAATGATGATTATTGCTTTAGTTGTGATTATTTTAGTGCTGGTACTGCCGAACGTGCGAATCGTGCCGCAGCAGGCCGTGTATGTCATCGAGCGTCTGGGTAAATACCAGGCATCCTGGGAGGCCGGAATTCACGTAAAGATTCCGATTCTGGACCGGATTGTAAAGAAAATCAGCTTAAAGGAGCAGGTGCTGGATTTTCCGCCGCAGCCGGTAATCACAAAGGATAACGTTACCATGCGCATCGATTCCGTGGTTTTCGCCAAGGTATTCGATCCGAAGCTGTACACCTACGGCGTAGAGGATCCGATTTTCGGTCTGCAGAACCTGTCTGCAACCTCCTTGAGAAACATCATCGGTGACATGGAGCTGGACCAGACCCTGACTTCCAGAGATGAAATCAACGGAAGACTTCAGACCATTCTGGATGAAGCGACGGATGCGTGGGGTTTGAAGGTTACCCGCGTGGAGCTGAAGAACATCACTCCGCCGAAGGAAATCGAAGACGTCATGACCACTCAGATGAGAGCAGAGCGGGAAAGAAGACAGACGGTGCTGGAAGCCCAGGCGCACCAGGAATCCGTGGTATCCCGTGCGGAAGGTGACAAGAAGGCGAAGATTCTGGCAGCGGAAGCGGAGAAGGAAGCGCAGATTGCTCTGGCGGAAGGCCGGGCAAAATCCATCGAGCTGGTGTACCAGGCAGAGGCGGAAGGTCTCAAGATGCTGAATGAGGCCAGCCCGAACGGAAACGTATTGAAGCTAAAAGGAATTGAGGCATTGAAGGAGATTTCCGACGGCCAGGCCACTAAGATCTACATGCCGACGGATATCATGGATTCCGTGGCATCTCTGGGCGTGGCCGGAGAGGCGCTGGGCATTGGGGATAAAACCCCGATTAAGCCGTACCAGCCAAAGGCGGAGGAGAAGCTGGATGACCCGTGCCTGCGGGAAGAATCCAGCGAACAGACCAAGCAGGCGGCGGAAAGCAATTTCCAAATGCAGAAGAGCTTGGAGAATAGGGAGTAAAAAATGATTACGCGGCGAACCTGTTTTTAGGGTATTAAAAAAGGTTGACCGATGCATAGAAAATTGTTATAGATGATAAAAATAAATAATAAATTTGGATAAGGTCATAAAAAAGCCTATCATAAACCCGCTCGGTGTGGTACAATAAATGTAGTTTTGTATCATAGCTACATTTCGTTGTGCGAAATGCTGAGCGGGTTTTAGCGATAGGAGAGGAAATGAAAGAGAAAATTTATCTGACCGATAACATGGTAATTCTGAATTTTGATTTGGCTTATCCGGAGTCGCGTTCGGATTTGCTGAAGTCCAAGGAATTCAAGGCTTTCGTGGCCCATTATCTGGAATACCTGCGGGAGCGGGATCACAGATTGTACGACTGGGCGGTTCGGGACATGTCGGAAAAGAATGCGGTGCAGGCGCTGTGCAAGTTCGCCCGGGAACTGATTGTTTTCGATGCGGATGAGGTGGATATGCCGTATATTGAAGATCGGGAGACGGCACTGGCCTTCGTGGAAGGTATTTACGATTTCTGGAAGAGCCATGCCCGGTACTCCATCACCACAGATCGCCGGAGAGATGTGGAGTCCACGGTGTTCGTTGCCAGCGATTCCCAGCACAACCAGCTGCTGCTGTCCACGTTCCGTCGCCTGGAACAGACTTTGATGGGAAGAGCGAACAAAGTGTATCGTCAGCAGCCGGCGGGCACCAACGCCAGCCTGGCACTGTATCGAAATGATGCTTTTATGTTCGACTCCACCTACGATGCCCTTCGTAAAATGATGTTCATCGATTCCGTCATGCTCCGGACGCCGATGATTCTGTATACCAAGTCCAACAAGCGGGAGTGGCCGTACGAGAAGCTGGATACCAATCCGATGGAGGATTTTGCGGGCAATCGGGAGGAATTCTTCTGCTTCCCGGCAAAAGTGGGCGATTTGACGATTTTCATTTACTTCCACCGGGACTTCATGGCTAGCGGCGTGGCTTGCGCCAACCTGTTTGAGCTGGCAACCAAAAAGGAAGCTTCCAAGAAACCGGACTGCATTCTGATTTTCGGCAATCAGGACGGAAAGGATCAGTGCGGATTCTATTATGACGAGGACAACGCCCTGTGGGTGGGAAGCGTTTCTTACAGCGAGAAAATCACCTACTTCGGCTACATGAAGAAGAGCGTGCTGACCCTCCACAACGTGGCGATGATGCAGCGGGGCTGGCTGCCGATTCACGGCGCCTTCGTCAATATCACGCTAAAGAACGGCAAAAAGAAGGGAATCTGCTTGATGGGGGATTCCGGCGCCGGCAAATCGGAAACCATTGAAGCACTGAAATCTCTGGGCGACGACAAAATCGCCAACATCGAGGTGGTCTTCGATGACATGGGTACTTTCCACATTCATGACGGACAGGTGTACGCGCAGGGTTCGGAAATCGGGGCCTTCGTGCGGCTGGACGACCTGGATCCGGCAACGCCGTACCGGGATATGAACCGTTCCGTTTTCTTCAACCCGGATAAAGCCAACGCCCGCGTTATCACGCCGGCAGCGCCGTATGCGGTAATTACGGAAAGCCATCCGGTGGATCTGTTCGCCTACGCCAACAACTACGGGGACGGAATCGGTCTGCGGAAGGTGGAGGACCTGGAAGAGGCGAAGAGCATCTTCATCGAGGGTAAAAGAATGGCCAAAGGGACGACACAGGAGACCGGCATTTCCACCACGTATTTTGCCAATCCGTTCGGCCCGATGCAGGAACAGGAAATGTGCCGGGGAATCATCGATCGGGTATTTGATTGCCTGCAGAAAAACGATGTGTTCATCGGTGAAGTGTTCACCCATCTGGGATGCGCACCGGAAGACCGGGGAGGCATCGTAAAGGGAGCCGAAGGCCTGCTTCAGTTTATTGAGGAAAATTAGAAAAGGATTCGTGAGCTTCCGGCGACCCGCCGGAAGCTTTCGATTAGTAAGGGGGGGCGGACGATTCTAGAGTTACAATGATGCACACTTAGTCTATATTTTGAAAAGTTGCTCCCTGAGAAACAACACTCTAGAAAGATGAATTAATCTAACAAGGAATCCAATTTCCTTCCCAACGATTTTTAGAATAGTTATACTTACGCTTGTATTTCTTACCATTAATAACCTTATATCTCCATTTAATAATATCTGAGCAAATAGAAATCGTTTCATGGTTGTTTTCTACAAATGCAGAATTGCTCCTTTCGTAGATTAATGCAGAGTATGAGTATACCACATCATCTGGGGAAAACGTAATTGGAGCAAAAACAAGTGTGAATGCAAAAGTTGTAATTATGAAAATCTTTCTCATTGTAAATTACCTTTATTATCTTGGTTCCTCTTTGTATACCTTGTATCCTCTATATTCGTTTAAGAAATCGGGGTTTACAACTGTCTCCCAATATTCTCCATTAATATAAAGATGATAACCATCGTCGTGCTCTACAAAATATGCATCATTTTCATCAAATGTATTTTCTTCAATTTCTTTAGGTGGTGCAAATTTTGGTTCGGGCATTATTGAAAATGAGAGAAGAATCAAAAGTGATATCATAACTGCATGAATAGCAATTCTAATATACTTCTTTTTACTTCTGTCAAAATCAATCAAATGTTTGATTCGTTCTCTAGTTAAGGATGCACTGTATCCGGTGAAAGAAAGAGAGAAGTGAGAAGGCATTGTTTTTAGAGAGTTTTCAGTTAAATATTTTGCTGTTTTAACTATACACTCGCCATACTTGATTTTCTGAATGTCATCTAAGTGCTCAAGCAAAGAGAGGTCATTAGATAATTCAAGAGCAATATCTAGTTGATTTCTAATAAAATAAACAACAGGATTCCACCAAAACAAGCATTTAATTATTTCCATTGCGGTTATAACCCACAAGTCCTTCTTGCGGTAATGTATTAATTCATGCCTAATAATGAAAATAAGTTCCATTTCGCTATAGAAATTTGCTGGTATGAAAATAGTAGGATTCAGTAATCCTTTGACAAATGGAGAAGTGTTTAAGTCGACATATTTGATGTTAACTCGTGTAGAGCGTTGTTCGTCATCTATGCATGAATGTAAAAGCTTGTTTAGACTGATATCGTAATAGCTAAAAGTGTTTACGAATCGATAATAACGTATCTGTCTGATAAGCAGTAACAACAATAACAGCACTCCTATAAACAAAGAGATAACCCAACCTAGAAATATATAAGTAACACCAAAAGGAGATGTCATATAGCAATACTTCGCGAAAAAAGGCAATACGCTACTAATTTCAATGTTATAAACGATTATGGGAGAATTTAATGGTAATATTAGTCGAACTCCTGCTATAAAAAGAAATACAACAATAAATTTAGTTTCAGCATAAACAGGGCCTTGCAGGTGTCTAATGTAGTAGTAGCAGTATAACCCTAAAGCGATGCTAGACGCAATACACATTAAAATCGAACCAAATGAAATCAATTTAAGTTAACCTCGCTCTAATTCCTTTTTCTTCTTCTCAAGCAAAATACTCAATTCTTCTAAATCGTCCAATTCACTAGAGGACTTAACAAAATTTGCAACAAAAGATAAGTTGCTTCTATCTTTTGCAGGGAAAAAATAGTCTAGATATTCGCCTTGTGTAACAATAGGTTCATAGCTTCTCGCTAAAGATGTGCCGTTAATAATAACATCTGATACGCGAATATACTCTTTTTTGAGGAGATTCCTAAGTGCAGCCTGTACAGTATTAACAGTTAAATCTTTGTCAATGTTTACAATTTGTGAAGCTATTAGCGGATTAGCGCTTTTCCATAGAAGATGCATAACTTCTAGTTCTCTGTTTGATAGTTTTTGTAATTTCATCCTAATCTTGTCCCTTTCTTTTCCTTTGAACTTATTATACTACATTAGTTTTAATTTTTGCAAATAATAATAAAAAAATAAAACGGTTGCAAAAAAATAATAATGTGGTACTATTTAATAAAGATAAGGTGATTTAGAATTAAGAAATGATGTGGGAGGTGAATTCAATGTATAATTCTGCAAAAGTATTAGAGTTCAGGTTAGAAGTTGTAAATGCTTATTGAGTAAGGAAGGGGAAATACCATGAAAAAAACAATGAGCGCATTATTATGTTTGGCGTTATTAGTTGCAGGTGCTGAATTCACTTTTGCAAATACTAATAATGCAAATGATATTGACAACTATATTCGGTTTCATGAGTCAAAAAAGGAACAAGTAGTTGATGATGTTCAGATTCTTACTAATGTCGGCGTTCCATCTAGTGCAATCACTGTTTCTAATGTCAACAGAGATGACTTCAGAAATGACTTAATGAAATATGATTTATCTTATGATAATGGAATCGTTGATCAGGCTCAAGTGGAGCGATTAGCATCAGGCGGTATACGATTTGATTTTTATGAGAATGACATTCATGATATAGTAATATTAAAATCTGATGGTTCTGTATTATTAAATGGTGAAATGGTTGTCTTTGAAGATGTTGAAAAGAACGTCGTAGATAGTAATATCACACCAAATGGGCGAACTTCCGTATATTCCAAATCTCCGCAAAGGGGGCGTTCCTCAGACTACACCAAGCATGTAAAAACATATTCTAAGAATGTTCGAACATCGAGCTTGGTAAAAGACTTAACAACAACCACTATTGGAACGCTGTTGGCAGCTGCCTTAACTAGTTCTTTGCCTGGCACGGTTGCTCTTGGAGTTGTTTTTACTGCAGCCACTCATATAAAATCTACCGCAGAGGTATATGCCCCAAAGAGTAGCTATTTTTCATATTCAATAAAGAAATATGCATATAAGAAGAACAACACGATTGATAAATACTACAAACATAAGGGAAGGTATTATGCAAAGAAGAACTGCGTTGGACATTACTATACATCGAATTTCTATGAATATAACTATATCCAGTAAAGAAAGATAAGATGGTATCATGTCAGAACTAAAGGTTTTCAGGAATAATAGTCTATTCCGAAGGGTACTTGGTATAATGCTCGTTATAATGATAATGATAATGATTACCATCTTGTTAACTGCTTCGCATAGAGATAACAATGAAATTTGTAATATTGCAATAATGGATACGACTGCAAAATTCAACGATTACAATATTTGCCGTTATCTCTGGATGAATGATATGGAGGATTTTGATGGTGAAGATAACGATAGAAATGGATATATAGACGATATCGTCGGATATGATTTCGCACGCGACAATGGTAGTGTTTTTTTGGAGAGTGCAGGAAGTGGCCATGCCACTTCCTGCATACAGATTATGGTAAATAGTTGGAGCGATTCATTTTACAATCCCAATATTAAGTGTATGATATTACCTGTAATGAAAGTAAACAATGGCTCGACCTCGGGAAATTGTATTGATGTTATTAGTGCTATCAAGTATGCAGAATCACATCATGTGAAGATTTGCAATATGAGTTTTTCAACCGAAGTCTACAACAAACAACTTTACCATACTATGAAAAAATCAAATATGCTTTTTGTGGTTTCTGCAGGAAACGGAAAATTCCAAGGTGTTGATATCGATGTTTCTCCTGTATTTCCGGCATCTTGGAATTTGAAAAATATGATTGTTGTTGCTAATGCTGATGACACTATATATCATCATCTTGCTTTTGATTCAAATTATGGGAAAAAGACTGTTGACATAGCAGCAAATGGTGAGTTCTATGTATCATTCAATAATAGAACTTTAAAAGTGTCAGGCACGTCCTATTCTGCGGCAGCAGTGTCTGGCGAGGCTGCAAAGATAGCTGCATTTCACCCAAAATATTCTTCTGCAGAAATAAAAAGAGCTTTGGTTGCAGGATGTGAAACATCTCGTTATTTACAATCAATGGTTAATAACGGAAATTATTTGCCGATCAAGCATGCGGCAAATGCCAATGACATCACTTACAAGGAGGTGAGATGATTGAGAACGTACAAAATATTGTGTATAGCGCTTTTCGCTGTGTTGTTATCCGTACTGTATTTCATAGAATCAAAATATGGTGAAATGAGCATGTTCAATGGTACGCCGCCATTTGAGTTCGGAGATACGGGGAGACGATTCGTAGATGTACTGGAAACACCGATTCTGTTTGCGTGGTTCGGAGTGCTGTTTGAGGTATTTCAAATGGCTGTGAAGAAATGGCGGCGGACGGATCGAGAAAACTTGGTATTAGAGGTAGTATGGTCGGTGGCGATTCTGGCTTGGATCGTTTTTCACGGCATAGGGATGGACAAATCTCTCTACACTATAAGCGATTCTGGGGTAGCGGTCGCTGCAGGTAACTATTGGCAGGTGATGATGATTCCATTGGGAATTTTATCGATTCAATTTGTCGAATATATTTTCTGGGGCATCACAGTACATAAAGCTAGCAGAACTACGATATAGATATCGACTGGATCGATATACTGCATAAGAATAACAGTTCGTGAGCTTCCGGCGTCCCGCCGGAAGCTTTCGATTAAGGGAAAGAGGAAAAGGAGAATGGCCGCGGCCATTCTCCTTTTCTGCTTTCAAGGCGCCGGCCGGAAACTTTCCACCGAGTGCCGGCCGGTAGTCGGAAGCCGGCCGAGTTGGCGCCCCATTGCCGGCCGAGCGCTGAAAAGGCCCGGAGACTTGGTGCAAATGGAACGAAGGAATGAGGCTTTGCGGGGGTTTGTGCACCAAGTCCGCGCCGGCCGAGCGCCGAAAAGGTCCGGAGACTTGGTGCAAAGGGAACGAAAAAATAAAGTTTTGCGGGGATTTGTGCACCAAGTCCGTGCCGGCCGAGCACTGAAAAGGCTTGAAGACTTGGTGCAAAGGAAACGAAAGAACAAGGTTTTGCGGGGGCTCGTGCACCAAGTCCGCGCCGGCCCGAGCGCCCGAGTTGGCGCCCCATTGCCGGCAAAGCCATGTATCTCCGTTACGAGGCGCCAACATTTCGCTCTGAGGCGCCTCTGTCCGTCGGCAAAGTTGGCGCCCCATTGCCGGCAAAGCCTTGTGCCTCCGTTGCGAGGCGCCAACATTTTGCCCTGGAGCGCTGCCGGTCACCGGCCGAGTTGGCGCCTCGGTGCCGGCAAAGCCTTATGCCTCCGTTGCGAGGCGCCAACATTTTGCCCTGGAGCGCTGCCGGTCACCGGCCGAGTTGGCGCCTCGGTGCCGGCAAAGCCTTATGCCTCCGTT